>CAKSAI010000137.1 GCA_934434905.1 uncultured Lachnospiraceae bacterium
ATATGGTTGCGATTGAGGAAGGTGCCACCATAATCCGGGTCGGAACCGGTATTTTTGGTGAAAGAAATTACTATAAATAATTTAAGGGAGAATTATCATGAGTGTGTTGGATAAATTTCTTAATGTAATGCGGCTGAATCCGGATGATGAGGATGACTTCTACAATGAAGATTATTATGACGATGAGGAGTATGAGGAAGAGGAAAAGCAGGTAAGAAAGAATAAGCACAGGAAAGAGAAGAAGCGTCAGCAGGAGGATGATTTCTACGAGGAAGATCGTAAAGCGGCATCCATAAAAGAGAAACCAGTAAAAACATCACCGAAGGTGACCCCCATAACAAAGGCCGCCAGAAAGCAGAGCAGTGGAATGGAAGTATGCGTAATTAAACCAAACTCCGTGGAGGATGCAAGAGAGATTACAGATACCTTATTGTCGAACCGGACAGTCGTGTTAAATGTAGAGGGACTGAACCTGGAGATTGCCCAGCGGATCATTGATTTTACATCGGGTTCCTGCTATGCCATCAGCGGAAATCTGCATAAGATCTCCAATTACATATTTATCATCACTCCTCCCAATGTAGATATATCCGGAGATTTTCTGAATATTGCAGACGCCTTTGACGCTTCATCCATCAAGATGGATTATTAAGGTACGCCTTTATGACACGAGAGGAAGGAATCCTGGCAAGACATCTGGCGGATCTGTCCCGACAGGCAGATCAGAAGGGAATTGTCACTTACAGTGATTTCTTGAATTTGAATGAACAGAATATTTTCCACTCACTGATACCGGAATTATATTCCGGCTATGAGTTATCCGGTGGATACGGACACGCAGAGCGTCAGATGATAGCATTTCTACCTGATGCTCTTATGTTTCCTGCGAACCATCCGATTGCCTGCTGTGCGATCAAGCCGGTGAACCGAAGGTTCGCGGAGGAGCTTTCCCACCGCGATGTGTTGGGAAGCCTTATGAATCTTGGAATTGAGCGAGGGCAGTTGGGGGATATCCTGGTAAAGGATGATCGCATTTACGTGTTCTGCCACCGACGGATTCTTGCTTTCCTCGCAGAGGAACTGACGCGGATCCGCCATACCAATGTGGAGCTTACCGTAGTAGATGCCAGCGAAGCGGATATTCGGCCGGAGATGGAATTATGCGAATGCATAGTAACCTCCAATCGGTTGGACAGCGTAGTTGCAGCCGTTTATAAGCTTTCCAGAAGTACAGCCCTAGAGCTTATCAAGAAGGGCTGCGTGTTTGTGAACGGGAAAGAGATGGCAGGCGGAAGCTATACTTGTAAGCCGGAGGAGATCGTTTCCGTGCGTGGGTATGGGAGAATATGTTTTTTAGAGGAATGCGGGGAGACGAAGAAGGGCAGATTGAAGCTTAAGTTTTATCGGTATGTGTAGAATAACGGCATATTGTTTTATATTGAAAAAGATGAAAGAAGAATAACGTTATGAGTAGAACGATTCCTGTGAAGTATGAGAATAAGCTTTGTTATGAAATTTATCTGGAACGGGACTTTGAACGTCTTCCCGGATTATTGCAAGAGCTTGGTTATACGAGAACGCGTAAGATCTGTATTATCACAGATTCGAATGTCGCTCCCCTGTATCTGGAACTCGTAAGGGATGTGCTGAAGACAAATTTTGATATTTGTACGTCGTACATGTTTACAGCAGGGGAGGCCAGCAAGAATACAGACACGGTTGGCGGGGCTTACGAGCACCTGATCCAGAATGGCTTTGACCGGAAGGATCTGATCGTTGCATTAGGCGGCGGCGTGGTGGGAGATCTGGCCGGGTTTACGGCTGCCACGTACCTTCGCGGAATCGATTTTGTGCAGATGCCGACAACATTGCTGTCTCAGGTGGACAGCAGCATCGGTGGAAAGACCGGAGTGGATTTTCTGCAGTATAAGAATATGGTGGGCGCATTCTATATGCCAAAGCTGGTGTATATGAATCTGTCTGTATTAGCTTCTCTCCCGGAAGAGCAGTATTTCGCCGGAATGGGAGAGATATTAAAGCACGGTCAGATCAAGGATGCCGACTATTACACACGGGTTTCAACAGAACATGCGCACATTGTAAACCGCGAACTTGACATGGTAGAGGAAATGATTTACGGCAGTTGCCTGATCAAGCGGGATGTGGTGGAACGCGATCCTAAGGAGAAGGGAGAGCGTGCGCTTCTGAACTTCGGTCATACCATCGGACATGCCATCGAGAAATTGTCCGGTTTTTCGCTGCTTCACGGAGAATGCGTCTCCCTTGGAATGGTTGGAGCTGCATATATTTCCAGTAAATATGGCAGCTATGGGGCAGAGCAACTGGCAGAACTGGAGCGGACACTTACGAACTTTAAGCTTCCGATTCGTGTGCCTATTGACCGCAAATTCTCTCCTGTGGATGTGCTTGCAGCCACAAAGCTGGATAAGAAGATGGAGTCCGGCAAGATCAAGTTTGTACTCTTGGAAGCGCTGGGAAAGGCTTATATCACGCGAGACCTGACGGATGAACAGATATTGGATGGCATCCGGTATTTATTCGTGTAAATGGAGGAAAAAATGAATCAGAAAATAAAAAAGTTTTCCATCGCTGTCGTCGCTGTGGCTGTGCTGGTACTGTTAGACCAGATCACGAAATATCTGGCAGTGCATCACTTAAATCCCGCAAACGGCGGACAGGATGTGATTATCTGGAACGGTGTCTTCCGGTTACAATATCTTGAGAACAGAGGGGCTGCCTTCGGGATCATGCAGGATAAGAAGGCTCTGCTGGTGCTTACCACCGTATTAGTATTCGCCCTGATCTGCTGGATCTATCACCGGATGCCTATGGAGAAGCGTTACCGTGCGCTTCGTTGTGTCTGCGTGTGCGTCATGGCCGGAGCAATCGGAAACTTTATTGATCGGATGCGTCTCGGTTATGTGGTGGATTTCTTTTATTTTGAGCTGATCAATTTCCCGATTTTTAACGTTGCGGACATTTATGTGACCTGCTCTGTGATCCTGTTTCTCGTTCTGTTTCTGTTTTATTACAAGGACGAGGATATGGATGCCATTCTTCCGATGAAGAACAGCAGGAAGCAGCAGAAGGAAAGGTAACAGTTCACCCTTCGGGCTGTCACGTACAAATGAAAAAACGCATAATTCTTATTATTACACCAGAAATACCGCCGCTTTCCAATGCAAGAACGGCTCCAGCGTTTCGGTCGCGAAATTCCGTGTTTCTTATGCGTCCGTTTTCGCATTTTTGATGATCCGTGTCTTTCCCATGTTCGAGCAATCCGCCGGAATAAGTCCGCAAGCAGAAAGACAATGTGGAGAACTTTCGTGCAGCACTTGGCAGGCTTCTGAGCAAAACATAACCGCGCAGAGAGATGTTTGAGCCGCCATCTGCCGCGAATTTTAATAGCAGATGGCGGCGAGTTCCGAGTCGCGCGGTTTTATCGAGACTTTGTGAAGAAGCCTGCTTAGTGCTGCCAGGAAGTTCGGTAGGATTGTCTTTCGCTTGCGGACATATCCGGCGGCTTGTCGAAGCAAGGCAAGAGACACGGAATCAATGCTCAAATCGGACGCATAGAAACTCTGAAATTTCTCTCCGACGAAACCGCTGGAGCCGTTCGCATTGGAAAACGGGCGTTTTTACTGCACGCAATAAGAATTATGCGTATTATAATATGAAGAAGTAACAGTCCGAAGGGGGAACAGGATTATGGAGCAGTTTCAGGAATTTGAGGCAGAAGCCTTGGAAGCAGAAGAGCGGTTGGACAAGTATCTGGCGGATATTTATGATACCTTGTCCCGCTCTTTTTTTCAAAAACTGATCAGGGATGGGCAGGTTCTGGTGAACGGGCAGCCGGAGAAGGCCAATTATCGCATATCACCGGGCGATATCGTCTCGCTGAAGATCCCGGAGGCAAAGGAAGTACAGATTCTGCCGGAGGATATTCCTCTGGATATCCTGTACGAGGATGGGGACGTGCTGATCGTGAACAAGCCAAAGGGAATGGTAGTTCATCCATCCGCCGGACATTACTCCGGGACGCTGGTGAATGCCGTGATGTATCACTGCAGGGACAGCCTTTCCGGAATCAATGGGGAGATTCGGCCCGGAATTGTACACCGGATCGATATGGATACCACCGGGGCGCTTATCGTTTGCAAAAACGACACAGCCCATATGTTTATCGCAGAACAGATCAAGGAACACTCCGTGACCAGAAGGTACCGTGGAATTGTGAACGGATATGTCAAAAACGATTCCGGTGTTATAGACGCGCCTATTGGCCGCCATCCGGTAGACCGCAAGAAAATGGCGATTAATGAGAAGAATGGGAAACCGGCTGTAACTCATTACAAAGTACTTGAGCATTTTAAGAAGCATACCTATATGGAGTTTGAGTTGGAGACCGGTAGAACCCACCAGATCCGTGTTCATATGGCGAGTATCGGGCATCCGCTTTTAGGGGATGCGCTTTACGGAAATGGAAAAGATCCCTTTCATTTACAAGGGCAGACACTTCATGCCATGGTAATCGGCTTTATCCATCCAACCAGCCACTCCTACATGGAGTTTGAAGCTCCGCTGCCGGAATATTTTCAGAAATTACGAAAAACGCTGTCACAGTAATACCTGTCCTGTCAGGTTCGGTTCATTTTCTGTTCCTCCCGGTACTGCTTGGGCGTTATCATCATCATTTTCTTAAACGCATACATGAAATACTCTACCGAGCTGTATCCGGAGGCGTGGGAAATCTCCTTAATCGTCAGATCCGACGAGCTGAGCAGGCTGCAGGCGTATTTTAACCGCAGTGTGTTCAGATATTCATTAAATGTACAATTCATTTTTTCCTTAAACAGCATACCCAGGTAGTTGGTGGAAAAGGACAATTGTTGTGCCAGTTCCTTCAGTGTGAATTGTTCCATAAAGTGTTCATTGATGTAGGCAACCGCCTGCTGAATGGGCAAAGGGGATGCCTGCATATTATTGGTGCAGGCCTTTCTTATCATGGAAACCACAATCTCAGTAATAATATTTTGAATAAGCAGTGTGTGGAAAGAAAGCTTTTCTTCATCCTCCCGGATGACTTTTTTCATCAGCTGCTCCAGCTGCGCTGTCTCCTCCTCTTGAAACTGATAGTGGAATTTATTATAATCCAGATACTGGGCAATCTCAGGCGGCAACAGGCTCTTGTTAAAATGCAGGCTGTAAATATGAACGTCTGTCAAAGCGGTTAGCTCATGAAAATCATTGTAGCACATCAGATATGCGCTTCCCGCCTCCAGAATGGATTTCCTGCCATTAAAAACATGTTCCATCCGCCCGGAAACAATCAATTCAAATTCCAGATAGTCGTGCCAATGGAGTGGGATGTGACGCCCGGCCTCCAGAGGATGATCCCAAACAGTAAAATCATATCCACTCTTATGTACGGATTCCACAGTCTCCAAGTTCGGTGACATGTCCACACCTCCTAAAATCGTTGATTTTCTTAATAATACCACGCTTTGTCGAAATTGACAAGGCGTATTGTAGGCACTTATAATATTTTATATAATTCGTATGATTTCAAACTAGAAAAAACAAGATGTTTATAAATGTTGACAGAGTGATGAAATGATAGGAGAGGAATAATCATGAGGACACTTTTCACTCTCAATGGTAGCTGGGACGGGCGTTATCAGCTGCCTGGGCAGCCGCCGATACGTTTTTCAGGGCAGGTTCCAGGGTGTGCACATACCGACTTATTGCGGGAAGGGAAAATAAAAGATCCATTTTGGGATTACCAGTCCAGCGAATGCCGTTTTATTGAGCAGGCAGATTTTACGTATACTACAACGTTTTTATTTAAAGGTGATCCGGCGGGGATAAAGTTATGTTTTTCTTGCCTGGATACCTACTGTGACGTCCGGCTAAACGGCGAACTTCTGGGCTTCTGTGACAATATGTTCCTCCCCTGGGAATTTGACGTGTCAAAGGTATTGCACATCGGTGGTAACTGTCTGGAGGTGCGTTTCCATCCTGCAGCAGAGCAGGTGCAGGGGCGCCAGGAATATGAGGCAAGCTTTACTAGAGAGCGGATCCATATCCGACGTATGCAATGTACCTTTGGCTGGGATTGGGTGGATCGCTTTGTGACGGTAGGAATCATGGGGGATGTGAAGCTCTGCCGCAGCCAGGAAACAGAGCTTGACAGCGCTTACATCGCCACCGCAGCACTGGACGATTATGGCGCAGAACTGGATCTGCAGGTTGATTTCTCAAGTGTAGGAGAGGATACCTGCCTTTTATGGGAAATCCTTTCGCCGGAGGGCCAGACAGTCTGGAAGCAGCGTAGGAGAATTGTGGAGCATACCATCCATCAGCGTGTCTCGCTGCCGGAGCCCAGGCTGTGGTGGCCAAACGGATATGGGGAACAGCCCCGATATCTTTTCCGAATAACTGTGCTTGACCAGACAGGACAAGCGATACAGGAGCAGGAGATTTTCTTCGGCATCCGCACCGTCCGGATTTTGGAGCTACAGGACGGAAAGGGGAGTGATAATTGGAAGATTTCCAAAGGGTTACAGAAGATATCACATATCCGCAAAGTAGATTTTAACGAAGAATATTTTGGATTTCAGGTGTTGGTGAACGGATGCCCGGTATTTTGCAAAGGAGCCAACTGGGTGCCATGCGAGCCGTTCCCGTCGGCAGTGACGGAGGAGAAGGTTACAGGATTGCTGTCCCTTGCAGCAGAAGCCAATTTGACCATGCTTCGCGTGTGGGGCGGGGGAATCATCGAATCGGATTTATTCTATGATGTCTGCGATCAGCTTGGGCTTTTGGTGACACAGGACTTTTTGATGGCATGTGGCCAGTATCCGGAAGAACAGCCGGAATTTCTTGAAACCCTGCAGAAGGAAGCCGCCGCAGCGGCAAAACGAATTCGCAACCACCCCAGCCTTGCCTGGTGGACCGGAGATAACGAGAACTCCGCAGATGGAAACCTGGAGATGAAGGATTACAGGGGACGGCGGGCAGCAAACCTGGCATTGGAGCCGGTGATTCGCAGCTTAGATCCCTATCGTAGATTTCTTCCCTCCAGTCCCTATGGCGGAAAGCCTTTTCAGTCGGCTACCAGTGGGAATGCGCATGGCACGATGCACCTGATGTGGCTGTTTGAAAGGTTTAAGGACGGCGATCTGTCCGATTACCACACGCTCATATCATCAGAGTTGTCCCGGTTCAACAGTGAGCTTCCTATTTTTGGGGCACCGGCTATATCCAGTATGCGGCGGTTTCTGTCCACGGAACATTTGTATGATGACAAGTGCCTGGAATACCATACGAAGAACAATCCTGTGGGAATCATGAAGGCTTTTCCCATCTATTACATACACAAGGCCTTCGCGGAGAAGCTGCTTGGCACGTTCCGGGATGAAGAAGATAAATTGCTGAAGATGCGGTGCGTCCAGTATGAATGGGTGCGTAGCAGCATGGAACTGTACCGCAGAAACCGGGCGTACACCGGAGGCGCTTTGTTCTGGATGTATGACGACTGCTGGCCCGCCAACAGCTGGTCTGTGGTGGACTATTACGCCAACCCTAAGGCTGGCTGGTATGCATTGAAGGCTTCCTGTCGCCGGGTGATGGGCAGTATCCAGAAAAAAGACAGTCGGTTTGTGGTAACTGTCATGAACGACGGGAGAAAGGAGGCATCAGGTACCGCGAAGATTTCTCTTTGGGATGTCCATGGAAAATATCCTGAAAGGCAGCAGGAATTTCCTTTTTTTACCGGTGGAAACGAAACTGTTGAAGTGTGTAAAATAGATTGGAAACTTCCGGAAACGAGCTGCGTGCTTGTATTGGATGTACAAGCGAAAAACGAAGAACAGCCGTACCGTACCGTTTACTTTCCAAGACGTATTGCTGATCTTGGCTTGCCGTCCGCAGCGGGAGAAAAAACAGTGTACATCACTGGCAGAAACGAGAATTCTATTACACTGCGGGC
>CAKSAI010000138.1 GCA_934434905.1 uncultured Lachnospiraceae bacterium
CTTTGCTACAATCTGTCCCCGAACCAGATGCTGTTCCAGCACTTCAAGCGCCTTTTCCGGCGTCATTTTCACATATGTAACCTTGTCCTTGCCGGGTTCAATAACCTCAACGATAGGTTCATATTGGCATAATCCGATACAGCCTGTCTGGGTGACGACCACATGATCCATGCCGCGCTTCTGTACCTCGTCTGACAAAGCGGTGAGTACCGGACGTGCACCGCTTGCGATTCCGCAGGTTGCCATACCAACTACCACGCGTACTTCGTCATTGCTCTCCGAGCGGAATCCGACCTGATTCTGCATCCGCTCCCGGATTGCCTTCAATTCTTCTAATGATTTCATGTTTTACCTCCATTCAATAATAGTTTCCCTGATCCACTTCTTTTTTATTTTCATCAAGGAATTCCCTGATAAATGATGAGATTTCAATGCTATTAATAGGAATATCCCCAATCATTTCCCGTATTGTGCGCGTATCCAGCACGAATTGCCGTGCATCCACTTGGTATTGATAGTAAAAATCCAGCTTTTCATTCATGATCACCAGGGAATAAATGGTGGCATTGATATCTCCTATGGGGATACAGTCGATATGATCCATATGATACTCAGCCAGGATCCTGGTTCCTATTCCCTTTGTTGACGAGATTGAAAAAGACCCATTGGTACATTCTGCCGATTGCTTTAGAAACGGAATCCCAAGTCCCACCTTTCGTGTGGTTCTTGAGGTGAAAAACGGATTCTGACAAGCGGCAAGCTGCTCCCCGCTCATGCCGCATCCATTATCATTTACCTCAACTTTTATTCTTTTGGCGTCAGTATGTACGGCAATTTTCACTTCAATGAAGTTTGCACCTGCTTTTATGGAATTTTGTATGATATCTAATATGTGCAGTGAAATTTCCGGAAACATGTCTTAACGATACTTCTCCAGTATGCCGTCAATGTCATCTACCGTCAGTCTGCCGTAAACTTCATCATTAACCATCATAACCGGTGCCAGTCCGCATGCACCCACGCACCGGCAGGCATCCAATGAGAACCTTCCGTCAGGCGTGCACTCCCCGCCTGAAATTCCAAGCTTCTCCATCAGCTTGTTGTAAATATCCCCGGAGCCCTTGACATAGCAGGCGGTTCCGAGACAGACAGAAATCCTATACTCACCCTTGGGGTTCAGGTTGAATTGGGAGTAAAAGGTTGCCACACCGTAGACCTTCTCCAAGGGGATCCCCAACTGGTCAGCGATGATAGTCTGTACTTCAATGGGAAGATATCCGTAGATATCCTGCGCTTTCTGCATGATCGGCATCAGAGAGCCCTTTTCATTTCTCAGGTTCTCAATGATCTCAAGCAGCTGCGTCTCCTGTTCTTTTGTTCCCTGAAAGGGAACGCTTTGTTTTCTTTCCAAGATTATCCCTCCTATATATGGCATGTTGTTTCAAAGAACCTGCAAAATCACACCTTCCGGCATCTTTGAATCATGCTACGAATCTCATTCTATCATTTTTTTTATCAATAAACAAGTGTGAATCCACAGAATATTCCTGCATTTCCAGCCGGATACTATTTATAACGCAGGTGCATTGTATTTATTCAAATGCAATTAAATATATGTTACAATTTTAACAATTTGTTTTTGTTGAAAATAGACAAAAAGAATGATATAATGTTTTACGAATTTACTGTAAAAACGAATTATGAACATAAAAAATTTGGGAGGTATGACATTGAATCTGGATGAAATCTGCAAACTGTTGAATGCAACTCTGCTGACAACCAATCACGACCTGACACGTGTGGTTCATTCCGCCTTCAGTGCTGATATGATGAGCGATGTGCTGGCTTTCGCAAAGAATGACTCTATCCTGATTACCGGGCTATGCAATCCGCAGGTCATGCGTACAGCCGAGATGATGGATCTGGCCGGTGTGATCTTCGTCAGGAAAAAGGAACCGGATGCCAACATGCTTCGGCTGGCGGAGGAGATTGGATTATGTGTGATGACGACCGATCTTTCCATGTTTTCTACTTGTGGAAGATTATATGGCGCCGGGCTGGTTGGAGGTGTCGAATATTGAGTGGAAAGCTACGTTTTGAATATCATGTGCCCGGAGACGACTTTACAAGAGCCGGAGAAGCAAGCAGCGATATCAAGAACAAATTAAAGCAGATGGGCGTTGATCCGACAGCGGTGCGCAAGGCTGCCATTGCCATGTATGAGGGCGAGATCAATATGGTGATCCATGCGCATGGCGGAAATATTATTATTGATATCCTGCCGGACAGAATCGTGATGGATCTAATTGATCATGGACCGGGCATTGAAGATATCGAGAAGGCCATGCAGGCGGGATATTCGACTGCTCCTGACCAGATTCGTTCCCTGGGCTTTGGCGCCGGGATGGGGCTTCCCAACATGAAGAAATATTCCGACGAAATGGATATTTTTTCCAGGCCTGGGGAGGGAACCATCGTACATATGGTGGTTAATTTTTAAAAAAGGGGGCATTTTATGAATAATAAGTTTTTTCATTCTGTCTACTTAAATGAAGACCTTTGCCGTGGCTGCATCAACTGCATCAAGCGCTGCCCAACCAAAGCCATTCGCGTACAGAACGGGAAAGCATTCATCATCAAAGAATTCTGCATCGACTGCGGGGAGTGCATCCGTCACTGCCCGCATCATGCCAAGCAGGCACGCCGGGATCATATCGATATTCTGGAGAATTATGAATATACGGTAGCGTTGCCTGCGCCATCTCTCTACAGCCAGTTCAACAATCTCTCCGATGTGAATATCGTATTGACTGCACTGCTGGCTGTCGGTTTTGACGACGTATTCGAGGTGAGTGCTGCCGCAGAACTTGTCAGCGAGGAGTCCCGACGTTATGTCAATGCTCATCCGAAGCAATGGCCTTATATCAGCACTGCCTGTCCTACCGTGGAGCGGCTGATCCGCGTCCGTTTTCCGAACTTGATTGACCACCTGCTCCCTCTCCTGCCGCCGGCGGAGGTAGCGGCCAAGCTTGCGAGACGTCGTGCCATGGATAAGACCGGTCTGCCCGCCAAGAAGATCGGCGTTATCTTCCTGTCTCCATGTCCTTCCAAAGTAGCCTTTGTCAAATCACCTTTGGGAATTGCAGAGAGCAGGATCGACGGAGTGATGGCCATCAAGGATGTCTATAAGCTTCTGCTCCCTCATATGAAGGAGGCGGAGCGGGCGGCAAGGAATCTGTCTATCTCCGGCAAGATAGGTGTCGGCTGGGGAAATGCAGGCGGTGAGGCAGCCGGAATGATCACAGAGGAATATCTGGCGGCAGACGGCATAGAAAATGTTATCCGCGTGCTGGAGGATATGGAGGATGAGAAGTTCAGCTCTGAGCTGCAATTCATTGAACTTAATGCGTGCAGCGGCGGCTGTGTCGGCGGCGTACTGAATGTAGAGAATCCTTATCTGGCCAAGTCCAAGTTAAAGCATTTGAAGAAGTACATGCCGGTCTCTGTGCAGCATCAGTCAGATTACCCTGTATTCTGTCAGAATGATCTGTATTTTTCCGAGGAGATCACCTATGAGCCGGTCTATCGTCTGGGCAAGAGTCTCATCGAGAGTATGGCAAATCTTTCCACCGTGGAGGAACTCATGCGGGAATTTCCCGGCCTGGACTGCGGCTCCTGCGGAGCTCCCACCTGCCGCGCACTGGCGGAGGACATCGTTCGTGGCCATGCCAGAGAAGAAGATTGTATCTATCTGCTGCGCAGCTATTATGATACCTTAAAGAAAAGTCAACTGATAAAGGAGAAAGAGAATGACAATAAAGAATCTCATTGACAAGAATCTGTTCACTCTGGTAAACGAGGGAACAGACACCGACCGCTTGATATCAAAGCCATACTGCTGTGATCTCTTAAGCGTCGCCATGAGCAGCGCACCTGCCGATGGCATCTGGTTTACCGTGATGGCCAATATGAACACCATTGCGGTTGCTACGCTGACGGAGACGGCCTGCATCGTACTGGCTTTAGGAACAATGCCGGACGAGGCCACCCTTGCCCGTGCCAAGAATGAAGGCCTCACGATTTTTTGTACGGAACTGCCAATCTTTGATGCTGCGGTTCTGTACTACGAGATGCAGAAGGAATCCTGACAAATTCCATACAAGGAGGATAACATCATGCCAGACAAGCCTTCTTTCCTAAGCTATGACCTGCATATTCACTCCTGTCTCTCACCATGTGCCGATGATGATATGACACCTGGCAATATTCTCGGCATGGCTGCACTGATCGGCCTTGATATCATTGCGCTGACCGATCACAACAGTTGCAAGAACTGTCCGGCCATTGTCCGGCTGGCAGAGGATTTTCCCTTGCAGGTAATCCCCGGTATGGAGCTTACCACCGCTGAGGAAGTGCATGTACTTTGTTATTTTTGTAATCTGGAAGATGCCATATCCTTTGACACCTATGTGGAACAGCATCTTCTTCCAATCCCCAATCAGACAGAGCTGTTCGGAAACCAGCTGCTCTGTGACGAACAGGATAACATTTGCGGAACATATGAAAATCTGCTGATCACAGCCACGGATATTTCTTTCTTTCAATTAGGAGAAGTTCTGACTGCGTACAATGGATTTATGGTTCCGGCGCACATGGACAAGAAGTCCAACAGTCTCTTAAGTCAATTGGGCTTTGTGCCGGAGAATTGCGGATTTACATGTTTTGAAGTACATAATATGGATGAAGCTGCAAGGCTGCGCAGCAAATATCCGATTCTGAAGGAATGTGAGGTACTGTGCAGCTCGGATGCCCATCGGCTGGATGCCTTGCATGAAAAAACATATTTTCTGAAGAATGGGATATTCCCTGTATGACAGTGTGTATCCCATTCTTCCTGCATTTCTTTCCCTGAGAGCATTATGGCCGAACCTGGCCATTCCCGTAGATAATATATTTATAGCTTGTCAGGGCAAGGAGTCCCATGGGGCCTCTGGCATGCAGCTTCTGTGTGCTGATGCCGATCTCCGCACCGAAGCCGAACTCGAAGCCGTCCGTGAAACGGGTGGAGGCATTCACATAGACTGCCGCCGCATCGATCTCGTTTAAGAACTTCTGGGCGTTGGTATAGTTTTCCGTAATAATGGCCTCCGAGTGGCCGGTATTGTATCGGTTGATATGGGCGATGGCCTCGTCGATGGAGGCAACTGTCTTTACGGAAATGATGTAATCCAGGTACTCTTTGCCCCAATCTTCATCCGTTGCAGCAGTTAATCCCTCTGCTGCGCTTCTGCTCCGCTCATCTCCGCGGATCTCTACATCCTTCTCCTTAAGCCTTGCAGCGATCATGGGCATCACCTTGTCCACCACCTTCTCATGGATCACCAGAGATTCACAGGCATTGCACACGCCGATCCGCTGGGTCTTGGCGTTGAAGATGATGTCCACTGCCATCGTAAGATCCGCGGACTCATCTACATAGATATGACAGTTGCCGGTTCCTGTCTCAATCACCGGAACGGTGGCATTCTCCACCACGGAGCGGATGAGCCCTGCACCGCCTCTTGGGATCAGCACATCCAGATAACGGTTCAGCTTCATAAAGGCTCTGGCGGTATCCCGGCTGGTATCCTCGATGAGCTGCAATGCATTCTCGTCCACGTCGTTTGCGGCAAGTGCTCTGCGCAGCACATCGACGATGGCGATATTGGAATGGATGGCATCGCTGCCGCCCTTTAAGATCACGGCATTTCCGGTCTTGAAGCATAAGCCGAAGGCGTCCGCTGTCACATTCGGCCGCGCTTCATAAATAATACCGATCACGCCCAGCGGAACACGCTTCTGACCGATCATCAATCCGTTGGGGCGCAGCTTCATGTTGCTCACCTCCCCAATGGGATCGTCCAATGTTACAATCTGCCTAAGTCCCTCTGCCATCTGGGCAATCCGTGCTTCATTCAGCATGAGACGGTCCACAAGCCCCTGGGGCATATGGTTCTCTCGCGCTGTTTCAAGATCCTTCTGATTGGCGGCAATCAGTTCTTCTGCTTCTGCCACCAGCAGCTCTGCGGCCGAGGTCAATACCTGATTCTTCTTGTCCGTATTCAAAATGCGAAGCGTGCTTTCCGCTTCTTTGGCCTTAGCGCCAATCTGTTCCAATGATAATACTGCCATTGTTTTTCCTCCTATCGTTCATCCGCGCAAAAGCGGGTATTTCTATCCTCTTTATTCCGTCCTCTCTCTTTATTCCGTCATCGCTCCAACAGCGCGCCAACCATGCCTTCATAGCCATACAGCTTCGCTGCCGTAAGGATTCCCTCGTCGATCTCTTCCCTGGAATACCCGGCTGCGTCCAACTGCTCTTCGGAAAAGGTATTCAGATAATCATAGAAAAGGAGCGCCATCTTGAAGGCTTCCCGGTCGCTTCCGTCCAGAAAATCCGACAGCAGGTTCTCCGCTTCATTGATCTTTCCTTCTCCCGCCAGAAGTTTCAGCCTGCG
Organism: uncultured Lachnospiraceae bacterium; assembly: GCA_934434905.1. Taxonomy (GTDB): domain Bacteria; phylum Bacillota; class Clostridia; order Lachnospirales; family Lachnospiraceae; genus 14-2. Next base: position 6,498 of record CAKSAI010000138.1, read on the forward strand.
GTATGTTTTCTCCAGATCGGTATCTTCGAATTCTATCGCATCCTCTTTTTCCTCTTCGATATTGAATAACAGCTTCAACAACGTCCGCACTGCCTCGTGGATGATACGCATGATATAATCTTCTTTTACCATATTTTTTCACCATATTCCATTTTCTGTCAAAATATAATCCATGGGGATGTCTGTTGCCTCTGTGGGGATCATCTCCGTGATCTGACACTCGTATGCAATGCCTATCGTGATGACCTGCGATCCGATGTCATTTGTTACCTTTCCACGCGTCATAGCTGTCAGCTCCGCCAGATATCGGTCATAGAAGCCCTTCCCATATCCCATCCGGTTTCTGCTGCGGTCAAAGACAACGCCGGGGACAAGGATCAAAAGCGGTGCCTGTGAGTCAAATGCACCCACGTCAAGCGGCTCCGAACCCGTCGGCTCCATCACATGAAAGCGCCCCTCACGAAAATCGGACAAATTACCAACCGGATAGAACCTAATCTGATTGCCCTCTGTCCTTGGAAAAGCCACCTGCTTTCCCATACGAAGCGCTTCTTCGGCTGCTGTTAGCAAACTTACTTCATTTCCTAGCGGATAATAGAAGCACACCGTTTCTGCCTGCTGAAAAATCTCCATGCAGATCAGGTGATCGCATATTTTCTGTGACAGGTGCTGCACCTTAACAGCAGTCAACTGATTTCTCTTCCGCAGGAACTCCTGGCGGAAGCTATTCTTATTCTTCATTAATTAGCCTGCTTCTTTCCGTACCTATCACCAAGATTCGTTATCATATTATCTGATGCTCTCCTCTACATAATCTGCGATATAGAAATCCTCGTCCTTGTTTGCCAGGAAGGTGGTTCCCGTGAACGCACCTTCGAATATCTCATGGAGAACCGACAGATCCTTCGCATTGGCGATCACCATATCTGCGCCGGACAAGGTAGCGATCCGCGCTGCAGTAAGCTTTGTCGCCATACCACCGGTTCCTACATCACTGCCGGTGGATTCCTTCGCCATATGTAAGATGGATTCGTCCAGCCGCTCCACCACCGGGATCAGCTTCGCATCCGGATTGGTATGCGGATCGTCCGTAAAAAATCCGTCGATATCGGACAAAAGGATCAACAGGTCTGCGCCTACCAGAGAAGCCACGATGGCTGACAGCGTGTCATTGTCGCCAAACTGCATCTCATAGGTGGACACGGTATCGTTCTCATTTACAATGGGAATAACCCCCATTCGAAACAATTCCTGAAAGGTATTCTGTGCATTCTTCCGGGAGACGTTATCCAGCACGGTTCCCTTCGTCATCAGGATCTGTCCTGCTATCTGATGGTATTCGGAAAACATTCGCTGGTAGGACATCATCAGTCTGGCCTGGCCCACCGCTGCGCATGCCTGCTTGACCGCATTATTTTGCGGCCGTTCCTTCAGACCTATGGTCTTTCGACCAACCGCGATAGCGCCGGAGCTTACGAGACATACATCG
>CAKSAI010000139.1 GCA_934434905.1 uncultured Lachnospiraceae bacterium
TTCACACCCAATATGTATTTATGCTATAGATAAAGGACAATAAGAAATCAAAAAATTTTCTGCAGGTGTTTCGTTTTTTGCCCTCCTTCTCCTAATATCTATATGAGGGGACTTTTTCACTCGTGTACCTTGACAGCTTCATAGGAATAGCCGGGTTCACTGTCCGGCCTTTCATTTGGTAGGTGCGCCGGGACCTCGCAAAGCGAATAGCGATCAAACCAATACCAACCTGTGGAGCAAATACGGCAGCGCCCCAGGAATGAAAAGGCTGGGCCGAATAATAAAACACCTGGAAACCAGCCCGCACGTTTGCGGGGAGACATCGGCGGAAGCTGAAAGCGTATGCTCCGTTTCTGTCCCGTGGAATTCCCGGATGGGAGCGATCATCTGCCATCAAATGCCGCGGGGAGGGCCTGGCTATTCTGCAATCAGAAAACTTGTAAAGGAGGTATTTTTATTCGAGAGTGCAAATTCAAAAGCAGTTCGGATCTGCCTTTGACATTAAATGCGATGGATGTTGCTGCGGCTTTGGGGATCTCCAGAGCCGCAGCCTATACGTTAGTTCAGTCAGAATCATTTCCGCATATGCGTATCGGCAAGCGAATCCTTGTTCCAAAGGAAGCGTTTCTGCGCTGGATTGCGGAGCAGACAGTGAGCGTTGTTTCCCGCCTGTGAGGCCACTGGGCCGCCTGTGTCGGGAGATTAAAAGAATTACGACAAGATACACGGCAGCGAATGCCGGAGGGAGACTTCACCCAAAAGATTGGGTTTTTGGATGCCTGAAACAGCAACAGACACAGGAGGCGAATTCCGCCAAAAAGTTGGGACTTTTCGGATGACCAACGAGATACGAAAAGCTTGCAGGAATAAGGGCTGGAGACTTTTCAGCCTCCAGCCCGAGGAACAGCGCCCAGCAACGCTGGTCGCACGAGGGTTTTTCGGATTTTGGAATTGGAGACAAAATTGCGGGCGTTTGGGACGCTTGGAGACAGAAATCCTTTTTCCGCTAGGAAAGAGCAATCTTTTTTGGAGACATTGGGGATATAACGCTATTTTGAGGTTCGGAAAACGACCAAAAGCACTTCAAGGAAATTTCTACGCCATAGACAAAGAAAAGCACAAACGAGATTTACATAATTTTGTTGGATTTCGTGAATGGATATTGGAGAACAGATGTGGTAATGTGTGCGGTACAAAAAAGGAGGGTGATACAATGGCAAAACGAAGATCCAACGGAGAGGGAAATATTCGCAAACGAAAAGATGGCCGTTGGGAGGGGCGCTACACGGTAGGCAGAGATCCGGTCTCCGGAAAACAGGTTTTCAAAAACGTGCTAGGAAAAACACAGGCAGAAGTCAAAGAGAAAATGAAGCTTGCCATTGAGAAAAGTAAAAAGGTCGATTTCCAGAAGACAGGAAAATATACTGTTACCCAGTGGATGGATGAATGGTTTGAAAATGTTTGTAAGCTAAAAGTTAGACCGTCCTCGCATCAGACTTACCGAGGATACATTGACAACCACATCACTCCGTACATAGGACAGCTTCCCATTGAAAAGCTCAGCACAATGGAACTGCAAAAGCTGTACCGAAAACTTATGACCAAGGGCAGGGTGGAGCGGATTGAATCGGAACATCAGCCGAAAGGATTGTCCGCGAAAACCGTCAGGAATATTCACCAGGTGATTTCTTCGGCAATGGATTTTGCGGTAGCACAGAAAATCATTTCTGAAAATCCATGCAAGGTGGTTGCGCTGCCAAAAGTGGAACACAGAGAAATGCAGACCATTCCCGCCAAGCAGCTCCGTGCATTTTTGGTGGAGGCGAAAGCCAGCGGTGTCTATGAAATGTACTACACGGAACTGGCCACCGGTTTGCGGCGAGGAGAATTGCTTGGGTTAAAATGGTCAGATATTGATTTGGAGTCCGGGATCATTCGAGTCATGCGTCAAGTCGCAAGAGTGGATGGTCAGATCGTGGAAGCACCGCTGAAAACAAAGAACTCCTACCGCACCGTGGCAATCTCCCAACAGGCGGTAGAAGTTCTCATGCAGCAGAAGGCAAAGACAAATGACGAATATGTATTCCCGTCCCCCAACGGCGGCCCTATCTCGCCGGACAGCGTAAACAATATGCTGAAACGTGTTCTGGCAAGAGCAGGAATTCCGAGAGTACGTTTTCATGATCTCCGGCATACATTTGCCACGGTAGCCTTGCAGAATGGCGTGGATATTAAAACCGTGTCCGGAATGCTGGGACATTTCTCGGCGGGGTTCACTCTGGATACTTACGCACACGTTACAACTGCGGCACAGAAGGAGGCAGCACAGACGATGGGGAATGTACTGAGTTTATAATACAACATGAACATTGCAGACCTGCTGACTGCTTTTACAAGAGAAAATTAACGATGCTATTGTTTTAATTCAAGTAATAGGTATGCTGACCCCTTTTATCCGGTGTCGGTATGCCTGTTCGGTAGATTTTGTGTTAAGAATGAGGATTGCTTTCTCATGCTTCTCTTAAACTTTTATAAATTTCGTCCGTAAAAATACCAAGTACCTGCCGCTTGATTTCATCGTTACTGAGAAGAAGCGAGAAGAAATCCTGATTCTGCTCCAAGCCCTCAATCAGTGCGTCGTCAATCCCGTCAAAATACGTAAACTCGAAATCCTTGACGGTATTATTCCGCGCGCTGGTTTTCAGCTTGTCGGACTTCAGCAGAATATCCCGAATCTGCAGCATCGCTTTGACCGCCACATCGTTATCGTAGGCTTTTCCTGTGCGGCTGTTGATCTCCGCAATAATCTGGGAAAGGCGTTCTTCTTTTGCTTCGGTCAGGCCAAAGCTCTCGGCTGCTGGCAGTTTTACCACAGGCTGTGCGACAAGATTTGGAGCTGTATGCTCTTCTGCTTTTTTCTGAACGAAGTTAGTAGCCTTGATTTTACCGTCCAGATCATATCCACCGCCTGGATGTTTGATATTGATATAGGCCAGCAGATAAGTGATGAAGTTGTACTTCTTGTGTAGATCGGTATCCTCAAAACAGGACACCTGCAGTAGAAACTCATAAAATCGGACGAAATGGCGCATCTTTGACACAATTTCGTGCTGCCTAATAAGCTCATACTGCTCGATCCTATTTTTTGCCCGCTTGAAATAGAAAGTCAGCTTCTGCTTATCCTTGGAGGAGATATTCCCCTTGTAGAGCAGTTCGTTGGCCTTTTCGATATCATCAGGGTCAAGAATAGTATACGCATCGATCTGTGCCTCCAAATCGTAGATCGCCGTCGGCGTTACGGAGGCGGAAAGCAAGGTGGTCGTATAATACGGTGCAAACGCTGCCTTGATGTCCTCGTATGTATTCACAAAGTCCAGCACAAAGGTTTTCTTCTCAAACGGTGGGCAGATACGGTTCAGTCTGGAAAGTGTCTGAACGGCAGAAACGCCCTTTAGCTTCTTGAGAACATACATGGCGCAGAGCTTCGGCTGATCGAACCCGGTCTGATACTTGTTGGCAACCAACAGCACCTGGTACTCGTCCTTGTCGAATTCCTTTGTCAGCCGGTCCTCTGGGAAACCGTTCATGGAAGCCTCAGAATATTCGGTGTCATCGTCCGGTAGCTTCACCTTGCCGGAGAAAGCAACCAGTGCCTTGATATCGGTGTAGCCTTTTTTCTGAGTGTAATTCTCAAACGCCTGACGGTATTTGACCGCACCCTGCCGGGAGGCTGTGATGACCATTGCCTTTGCCATACCGCCGAGTTCCGGCATAACTGTTGTGCGGAAATGCTCCACGATGACCTCCACACGCTGTGCAATGTTTGTTTCGTGCAGCTCTACAAAACGGGCAATCTGTCTTTTCGCATCAACGGTCTTGCAGCGCGGGTCTTCTTCGATTGCCTTATTCAACTGATAGAAGGTATCGTAAGTGGTGTAGTTCTGGAGTACATCCAGAATAAAGCCCTCCTCGATGGCCTGTTTCATGGAGTAGATGTGGAATGCCTCACGCTGTCCCATGGTGTTTAGCCGACCGAACAGCTGAATCGTCGTGGGCTTGGGCGTAGCGGTGAACGCAAACATGGAAACATTGGCCTGCTTGCCGTTGCGACGGATCTCGTCTGTGATCATATCCTCCACATCACCGTTTTCCTGCTCACCGGAGCCCAGCGACATGGTGACTGCTGCCATATCTTTACCGGCAGTAGAAGAATGTGCCTCGTCGATGATAACTGCGAACCGCTTGCCTTTCAGCCCTGCAACGCTGTCCACGATGTACGGGAATTTTTGAATCGTGGTAGCAATGATCTTGGTATTGCCGTTTAGCGCAATCGTAAGGTCAGCAGAGTTACATTTATCGTCCATTACACGGATAAGTCCGGCTTTGTGTTCCATGCCCATAATGGCTTTCTGAAGCTGACGATCCACCACAACACGGTCGGTGATGATGACGACATTATCAAAAATAATTTTGTTATCTGCATCGTGCAGCGAAGTGAGGCGGTGCGCCAGCCATGCGATAGAGTTCGTTTTGCCGGAGCCTGCGCTGTGCTGGATCAGATAATTCTGCGTAGAGCCATTCTCACGCACATTCGACAGGAGCTTGCGGATCACATCCAGCTGGTGATACCGGGGGAAGATGATTTTTTCGGACTTCTTCGCTTTCCCGGTCAGTTCATCCTTGCTTTCCTTGGTTTCGATGAAAATGAACTTGCTGACAAGGTCAAGGACGGTATCCTTTTTCAGAATGTCCTCCCACATATAGGAGACACTGTATTTGTCTTTGAATGTGGGGTTCCCCGCACCGGCATTGACACCCTCGCCATTGCCCATGTTGAAAGGCAGGAAGAAAGTGGAGTTCCCGGAAAGTTTCGTGGTCATATAGACCTGCTCCAGATCCATTGCAAAGTTCACAAGGCATCCGGCTTTGAACCAAAACAGCCGGGTCTTGGGGTCACGGTCAACACGGTACTGATAGATGGCATCCTGGTACGACTGACCGGCGGCATTGCATTTCAGCTCAAAGGACATAATGGCAATGCCGTTCAGGAAAATCACCAGGTCAACCCGCTCATCATCGCTTGCCCAGACCTCCTCCATAACAGAAAAAATGTTCTTCTCGTACTTTGCCAGCAGTTCCCAGTTGAAGGTGGTAGCAGGTCTGGTATACATGATATCCAGCTTCATATTGGAAATCTCAATGCCGTGCTTCAGCACATCCAAAAGGCTACTGCGAGTTTTGGTCACCTCAGCATTGATAAAGCTGACAATGGTATCCTCTAGGTCGGACTTATAGATTTTACGGAGAGCTGCCATTTCATCCGGCTGGGTGTCATTCAGAAATTGAAGCAGCAACTCCCGATCCATGGCAAAGAGGCGGTCGTAGTTGGTCGATTTGCGGACGATGTAACCGTTGTCCTGTGAAAGCCTGTCTATGATGAAATGCTGGTATTCTTTTTCAGAGAGAATGCTTTTCATTCTCTTTCACCTCACCATCGTTATCGGTTTGGGTATCTTCTATTTGCACATCAGAAGTAGCCAAAGCGGACGAAGCAAGTGCTTGGATAATTTTATCGAGATTCGTCGAAAATTCTTTTGAAACAGAGTTCTCTGTCATATTTACAAATGCTTCGAGAAATAATCCTATATTGCTATTAATTTTCTCGGCATTGGCGTTGAAAGCCATCATTTTTTCATAGAGGCTGGTTGCCATTTTTTCTGACAAGGACACAACGGAAGGATATTGTAACAATTGATTGAGTTCCTTTGCAAGCGCATCATTAGCATCAGTAAATAGCTTTTTGGCTTTTTTATGTTTTTCCCAGCTGATGTTATGTGCGTGCATAACATCATTTCTGTATTCTCTAAGAAGATCAAAATTGTCTTTGATTATGGTCAAAGTCTCGTCGCCAACAAGAATGTGCCAGGCCGTGCTTTCCTGTAAGGCATCGATAGCTTCAAACATTTCTGCCCGGGTATTTAGTTTTTTGATTTTATCGCGGGCAGCTGTTCGGAAATCGTTGTCAACAAACAGAATCGTGTATATATCTCCAAAATCTTTTTGATCAATGTCTGCAATAACCTTTTTGAATTTTTCCTCGTCACACTGTGACACTTTCAAATACAGAAATTTTCTCAGCAGTCTTTCAAACTTGTTTACCAAAGGATACAGGCTCTTATTAAAATACTCTGAACTTTCGTCTGTTAGAATTGTAGGGGAGAATTCCTGACATATGTAGCTGCTTATTTCGGAACTCTGTTTCGCAGCTGTTTCGTTGTTCCCACTTCTTTCATACTTGACGATCCAGCAATCTAATTTATCAAAGTCCTTATATGTAATTTGAATAGAAGGATTTTTACCGTCGCCAATATCTGACTTTTCCAATTCATGGTTGTAAGCCTCGACTTTTTGCCTCTGGTTTTTATCAAAGAATAAGTACTCCAGAACCACGTCTACACCTCCTTCTTTCCGGTCACGTACTCAAAAATCAGAGTTTTTTTGTATTCTGCAAGTATTTCCAACTGCCTTTGTTTATCATCAATGCAAGCGTTAATCTCAGTACACTTTTTATCCAGATAATTCGCTATACTTTCCTGAACTTCTACCGGAGGCACGGGAACCATAAAATTGTTAAACGACGATGTCTGCAATCTCCAACGTCCCAAATAGGAAACTCCCTGTCCTAATGAATAGAATATCCGATTCATGTAACAGGTCTGCATGATATACTTATAGTAATTCAGGCTGTTATTTTTGTTTCGCAACTTAAAAACACGATAGTCTGGGCTTGTCACGCCAAACAATTTAGAACAATCTACCCACCCCGTCAAAAGATCCATGTGATTCATGACAAAGTCACCGGGATATACAAATTGGTAATTTGCATAACTTTCCGCTACCTGCCCTTCGTTATTCGAGATATCCTTTATCTTTATACCTTTCTGCGTAACCGATAGAATGTCATATCCTTCTTTACCTGCAATTCTCTTTACAATTTCAAACAAATACTTAATATCCGACAAATACCAGTTAGTTGGAATCTTCCCCCAGTATTGATTGGCGCTGTCCTTCATCTCCACATCCGGGTTCAGCCCCTTTGTGACGGTTTCGGTGATAACAGACCGCTTGTACTGCTCCAGAGTGTCGATCTGGGTCTGAATGTCGTCGGTCAATGCATCGATCTCGGCACATTTAGCATCAAGGAAATCGGCAATGCGCTTTTGCTCAGGAAGCGGCGGCGTTGGTATGGTGATTTTCTTCATCTCCTGCCAGCCCGTAGTCCAGAGATCGTCAACTATGCCATGACCAAACTTATAGAACTCATCTCCGAATTGGACTGTGTGGAACAGCCAATCATAATACCCCGGATTCATTTCGTTCAGCGGTGCCAAGATAGTATTGATAAGTGATACGGAACCATCGTAATCGGAAATTCCGCACGAACCTCGTCTGTCAGAACGACTGTTGATAGCAAAGTCACCTTTTTTAACGAGTTTGCGATCATCATGGGCGTTTGTTTTAGCCGCTGTATCCAATTGAGGAACGATTCCTTTATTGGTAACGGACAGCGGCGGATAGTCGGTATCACTGACCTTCGTGTTTCTAAGCCTATAAACCTGTCCGATTTTGGACAGACCCCATTCTGCCGGGATTATTCCAATCCACTCGAAGCCGCTATCTTTAGTTGCTCTCATCAGCTGACACCTCCTTTACCCGAACAGCTTCGCCACACGCTCGGTCACGGAAAGCTCCAGTTCCTTAAATCTGGTTTCAAGTTCCTCACTCGGCGTAGATGGCTGGTATTTATAGAAATACCGTGTGAACGGGATCTCTGCTCCGGTTTTGATAACAGGCTTCTTTGCACCGAGGTTCTCCTCAAAGAATGCGGCGGCATCCGGGATATGCGGCAGAACTTCTCTTGCCATATAGTCCTCAATGCTTTCTTCCCATTTCACCAGTTC
>CAKSAI010000140.1 GCA_934434905.1 uncultured Lachnospiraceae bacterium
CAATGCCGTTTTCCTCATACCAATCAAAAAGAATTTTTATGCCTTCGTTTCCATTATCCGCTTCGATTACAGGTGTTTCATCTTGACGCCAAAAAGCATAATTCCAACGTTCCTCGGACAATTCACCCGCGCCACTACAATCATTTTCAGTATTATAACTCACAGAAAATTTCGTAACATTTGAATATCCATTGTATTCGTATGCCTCATTTGCGTAAACAAAAAATGAAATGGCATATATATCATCTTCATTCCAAGCCGAAATAATGTCACGTATTTTTTTTTCAAGATATGCCTGTAAATCGATCATTTTAAAATACTCCTTATCTTACAAATTATAAATAAGCCCCACATGTGTTAATACTTCTTCTACAACTTGAGAGGAAGTAAATATACGAAACCTAATCCCATCTGATTCCCGCAGCTGAACGTGCAAGAATTTCTGCCTTAATGGAAGCCAATGTAGCTTCTACCCCTGCCTTGTCGCCCGCAACTAGTCGCAATCTTTCAGTAACATAATTGTGATATGCAGTGGTATGCAATGAAACATGATAACTTTGAGGCAACATCACAAGATTTCTCGGATCTGTTACAGGTTCTATACCAACATCTGTTAGTATTTTTCTTGATTCTGCTGCACGAGGATCGGCTTTTGCAACAATATGGTGAACAGGATCTCGACGTGGCTTTGGCGGAGCAATATCCTTTTCTTTAGCTTTTGCCTTCTTCGCAGACGCAACTTTTGAAGCCTGATATATCCCATACCCGATTGCCCCTACTGTTAGCAAAGCCGCTCCTGTTATCGCAAGTGCATCCCCAAATGGCAATGGACCGTCTGCCACTGCCGCACCGCCGCATCCGGCATACGCAGGTGCCAGATTACTGATTGCGACGCCGATCTCTGAGGCTGCTGTTCTGACAAACTCCCAGAGTTCACTCCATAAATGCCCGGTAGAATCCTCTCGGCTTACCGGATTGTTTCCACAATAAGCATACATATTTGTTCCAAGTATGTCTTGCCCTGTGGAAACATACCCATCTGCATTCAGAAACCTTCCAACCTCTGAATCGTAGTACCTGCTCCTCAGGTAATAGAACCCCGTCTCCCCATCGTAGTAGTACCCACGATACCTCAGCGGATTTTTCTGTCCGATTGTATCTGCCAGTGTACCGCTGACGGATTCCATCTCGCCCCATGCATTGTAACTATAACTTACCACAACATTTCCGTCGCTGTCAAGAATGCCTATAACATCCCCCTGCAGATTATATATATAGTAATAGTACGTCTCGGTTGTACCGTTTTTCACCAGCATACCGTATGCCGCACCGTCACCATCATAGAGAAATGCAATGTATTCACTGCCGTTTTTCTGTCCCTGCAGGACACCATTTAGCCAGTAGTAATCGGTGGTAGTTCCATTCACCGTTTTAGAGGTGCACAATCCGTCTGCATCGTAGGCGTAGGAAATGTTGTCGTTTCCCTTAGTTATGGTACCAAGTTGTCTTCCGCCTGTCCATGTAAAGTTATAGCCATCCCGGTACTGAAGCGGATTACCGATTGCGTCATAGGTGATTGTCTGTCCGTTAAAAGCGGTCAGTTTATCCATCCAGCTTTCATCACCATATGTATAAGTCTTTTCAGCAACACCATTCTTTATAACAGACAGAATATTTCCACCAGCGTCATAAGTATATTCCCATACATCGCTTCCTCTGGTAACGGTTTTCAACTGACGTAAGGCATCATAGGTATAGCTCTCCACCACTGTACCGTTCTTTGAAATGCTGGTAATATTTCCAACACTATCATAAGCATACTCCAGGGTGTCATTTCCATTCTTCACAGTCTTAACCATTGAAGTGGTCGTGTTCAAACCTGCGCCTTCCAGATAGCCGTATTCTGTCACAAAGGGCTCATCAGCACTGAGCGTCCTGCTCTTCAGACGCCCCAATTCATCATAGCTGTACGCAAGCTTCTGCACGTTATTAAGCTTCACGCCATAGAGCAAACCGTTTTCCTGCCCTGCAACATCCGTACTGCCGTAGATATACCCGTTCTTCAACAAGATATCTGCGAACTTTATCTTCGTCTGTGCGATACGGTTGAAGCTGTCATAGACCAAACGCATACTTCTTCCATCTGAAGCCTTGATCCCCTGTGTTCTTCCAATAAGGTCATACTCATAATTCCAGGTAAGACCGGACTTGAAATCTGTCAGGCTATATATCCGATTGGATTTATCGTACACATAGGCAGTGGTCTGTACACCGTCTGTATAGTCGGCTGTCAGACGGTCGAGATTATCATAGTCATAGGTTTTATATGCGCCATTGCCGTAGTCAAGCCTTGACACCAGCGAGGTGTAGTCATTTTTATATTGTATCTCACTAAGAATTGTGCTCCCAACGCGATAACGGACTACTCGTCGCCAGTGATCACGGCCAAAACCATAGGATGTGCCAGAGGGCGAAACAATTTCCCAAAGGGTGCCGTCCGGATCCGCATAATACGTCACATCACTTCCGCTCTTTAATACGGATTCAAGGTTATCGCTATAGTCATAGTAATAGTTTGTCTCAACGCCATCCGCCGTTGTAACTCCCGTCAGAAATCCACGGCTGTCATACGTATAAGTAGTGGTATTTCCCCGTTCGTCGGTCACGGTATGCAGATAGTTTCCATTGTTCTGATAAGTAGCACTGCTGGTAATGCTGTCAGATATCTTCTCCAGGACAAAATATTTATCAACAGATGTCGCCTTATCAGCAGCCACAAGAAGCCTGTCACCGGAAGCATTTGCCGCATCAATAACAAGACATTCTGCTTCGTTGGATTTGGGGCAGATCTGAAATGCCTGTTTCGCCGCGTCATAGGTAAACAGGAACAGCTTTCCGTCATTCACGGTAGGATTGTTCTGCTTCACAATCTTATTCCCAGAGTCAGAAGTATCCGCAGTGACTTCCACGAGACGGTCTTCCGTATGGATTGGAGCTATCGTATAATAATCTGTATCTTCGTATTTGGTAATCTGAAATCTCTGCTCCATCCCATTCGATAGATGACACTGCTCCGCTGTACTTCCTTCCAGGGAAGACGCATCCTTTATCCCCACATATCTTCCGTCACGACGGGTTCGCAGCCGATAAACTGCGCCGCTCTCAACCTCTGTTACCGGGGTGATGGATGTGTCTTCAAAAAACCATTCCTGATCCGCATTGTTGCCCGGCTGAGCTGTTATTAAGCTTATATTTGTGTTCATGTACGAATGGTTCACCGTCACAAGCTTCCCATCCGGTGAACACTGGGGAACTAATTTGTATGTATAATCACTCTGCGGAAGAATCTTAAACTTTTGTGCCGCACTTCCATTATGCGTATGAATTGCCACATTTGCTCCGGAAGTATTATCTGCATTTGTGATATCCAAAGCCATTGTCTGGGCATGCATTGGTGTGAAGTTATAATATCCATCCGTTGTCTGCTTGACCTTCCATCTCTGATTATCAGCTCCCGTAAAATCTGCCTGCTCAACATTTGTCGTATTCGCAGTTCCGGCATCCTGAACCGTCATATACTTTCCGCTGCCTTTTAAGCGGATATAATAAGTTTTTCCAGTCTGGACACTGGCAGAACCCACGCTACTGTATATCGAAGAGGAGGTCACATTCCCGTGTTCATCATAAGATACATCATATTGAACCCCTGTATTGCTGCGGGCTGTTTTAAGATTGTTATTGCTGTCATACAAATATTCATAGCTTGTTCCCGTAGGATCAACAAGCTTCGAAAGTGTATTGCCATTATATTCAAAAGCTGACTGCTGTTTTGCATAATCCGCAGTAGAAACCACATTCCCGTTACTGTCATAGGTATAGCTCTGCGCGGTGTCACGGTAAATGAACAGGTTATCAAAGCTTGCCGTATTACAGTTGTCAGAATAACATGCAGTAATGCATATGGACGAATATGCCTTCTTTGCAATAAAAGTATCCATCGCAAACTGGTACTCTGATACATTGGAATTGAAATTGCATACTTTCTCCTCATTTGTACCGTCACTATAACTAACCCTGAATATCAGGCAGAACCGATGTGAGGTATCAAATATTGCGGATACAGAATTTGCCTTTGCCCAGCCGCCGAAGGAATATACATCACCTGCGGAACCGGACACTGACATTGTCTGATAAATACTGCGTTCCGCCCCTGCCGTGCCTGTAATTTGTGCGCCCTTGGAGCCAGATCTGGCAGCACCTGAGCTTACAGACAGGCTTGACGGAGAGACAGAAAAGGAATCCGGCACACTGTTCGCAAACCGTTCAAATCCTGAATTATCCAGCAAGTTCACCTGATTCGGTGCACCGCCCTCCTCCAGTTGGAGGCAGTCAATATAGACATTCCCCGATGCACTGTAAAGACCAGCAGCGACATAGTCAATGCGTTCCCCCTCCTGCAGCGTAAAGGTTACGCTCACTCGCTCAAATCCATCATTAACGTCCGTATCTGTCGCACCTTCCAGAAGCTCAGAATAGAAAGTTCTGTTATTGGTAGTAGACACCTTAAGTCCTGCTCCCATGCCAGTTGTCTGGACATCCTCTGTCTTGATGTAACCTGACAGGGTATACTCTCTTGCCGAAGAAATCACCGGATTACTCTGCAATATATAATTGCTTTGTTGATCGGTTGAGGTTATCCTGAGCATGGTAGCTGTTAAAGGTGGCTGAACATCCATCACGGAAAATGTAGCATTGTCACCCGACTCCTTATGCTGTGTCCAATATAATTGCCCCTTATAAAAGCAGCCGTCTGTTAAAAGATTATTTACATATACAGCACCGTTGGAAGCAGCCTGCACTTTATTGTTCGAAAAGATCCCGCCACTGGTGGTTGAATCCGGCATGTAGCTCTGAGAATAAATATTCTGTTGATTATCGTATACGCATGTTGGTCTCCCCCATGTATCAAACTGGTAGGTGATGCTTCTCTGCTCTCTGTCCGTAACAGTCGTCTGACCGTAAGCATATGTATAGGAAAAGCTGGAAGCCACCCTATCATAATCATAATAATCATCATACATCCTTTTTGAAGTGGATATCACTCTCCCATTCCCATCATAGATATAATTCTGAGAACACGCTCCCGGATCATGTATATTTGTAATCCGGTTATTTTCATAGTCAAATCTTATAACAGCGTCCGGGCGCTGAATCGATGTCACGTTATCGTTTGAATCGCGGGTATAACTTATGGTACGATTCGCCTGATCAGTTATGGATGTGAGTTTGTAACTGCTGTCATAGGTAAGCGTAAGGCTTCCCCCGGAGGAAGTTGTAACAGAGGTTAATATCCGTTCTCCATTTGCTATTCCGGTATAATTCATATTAATTGCGTTGCCATTTGTATCTACGATACAACGCAGATAATTCCAACTATCGAACTTCATTACTCCACCGTTCTTATCGGTAAGTTTTCTTACGAGTTCTCCTTCCGAGATATCGGAATACGTATATCCCAGGCCATCCTCATCCTTGATCCCGTTATCTGTCTGGATAAAATAATGCCGGGTACCGTCACCGTCCGTATAGACATATTTCACATTGGCAGCACCGGATATCGTAATTGGCTCCAATGTCTGCACAAGATTAAGACGCCAGCCATTCCCATATCTTCCGCTCTGGGATGACAACGATGAATTGTAGATGTGTGACAGCGTGAAACCAGTAATCTCTGAACGATAGGTTAATCCATCAAAAACAAATGTAAGATTGCCATTGTACCGATTGACATAGCCAGTTCCTGAAAGAGCTCCTACATCCTGCGTCTCATAGCTCCAGTAATCCTCCAAACCAACGATGTTGCGATAGGTAATTTCCACGTATTTCGAAATACTGCCGTAATAAACGCTCTGCTTGGCAAAATAGTAAACCTGCTGCCTGGAGGATACAGTAGACGCATCATCATGGAGCTTCAACAATATACCGTAGTTGGAGCCACCGTTATGCCATTTGTTCACCAGACGGGTAATGTTATAGCTGTCGTAAGAAAATTCGGTATCTCCGATTTTATTTCCGGTATTTACGATTGTATAATCTTCGATAACGGAATTATAACCCGGCGCATTCCCCCACCAGGTACCGCCCTCTGTGAATGATCCGGTCAGTTCATGAGCATCAATCTGTATTCCATTATTCGAGACATATCTGCTGTCTGTGTAATGAATCAGGTTCAATCTTGCATCCAAAATACAGTCTGTTCCAGATATCTGGGAAGGAATATCGAATTTTACCAGACCTCGCATGAATATCTGATCCCCATCTATCGTTGATGTCCTTTTTCCTATATTCAAAACATCCCATGTCCCACGAATATCAGGAATAGAAGCAGTCTGCACGTTACTAATGTAAGTATCTAATACATCTGCTCCATTCACCCATTGGACAAGTGTGGGATCGATCATAACCGGATATTGTCTTGCGCTATCCGAAAGCCAGGCATAATCCGGTGTATAGGTCAGTTGATATCCTGTATCTGTTTCACTCAGTTCAACCGCAACGTCATTGGTATATTCTCCATTGGAATCCTGCATATATGGTGCTTCCATACGGTATATCTCAGTGCCATCTTCATCGATAAAGCTGACAGATCCATCATTGTTTTTTATGACATTCGATGCCGATGTCAGCAGTTCAAAAGTGAAACTGCGCTCCATTAATTCATTCAATATAATCGTTTCTTTCAGACGATCTCCAATCAAATCATACTGAATATCTACATTTTCATGAACCGTCTCATACTCAACACAGCTATTCACATTTTTGGCAACAGTTTTGTCGCTTTTATCAATAGTTCTGGCTTTTTTATTAAGCGTCTTGTCTGCGCCAAGTGTTATCCTTCTGTTTTGCGCATCAACAAGACGAAACTTTACATAACCCTTTTCGTCTAAAAATTCCGTATATTGACTTTCATATTCCTCCGGCAGTCTCACTTTAAATGAATTTGCCTTATTTTCATAATATCCATTCTCATCGGGATCAGTCTTATATTCAAGACGGTTATCAATTTCCTTGTAACTGCCATCTTGCATATAATGAACCGTCTGAGGATAAACACATGCCTTGATACTGCGGTCACTCATCAGAAAATGCTTCGCATCAGGCTCACGCTTCTCAGTTATTTCAGCAATGATATATGCTTCATCTTCCCCCTGTGTTACTTCTTGTGTACCAGTGACCTTGCTCGCCTCTGCCAGGTCTGCTTTTTCGGCTGCTGTTACCGGAAGTGAATTCAACAGCATGGCCACAGACAATACAAGTGCTACCAGTTCTTTCCATTTTCTTTTCATTCGTTTTTCCTCCTCAACATTAATAGATGTTTCTTGTTTTTTCGCCTTTCTTTCCTTTAAATATTCCTCTGTGTTACATATTTAGTTAATTGTATAGTCAAAGCAAACAAAAGAACATGATGTTAAGAAAAACAAAAAGTTCTTCAAAACGTCATGTTCTTTTGCTCTTTCATTGTTTATATTCGAAAAAAACATTACGAGGAGGTTTTCACCTATGAAAAAAATTGTTAAAACACTTGTTGCCAGCGTTGCAGCCATTCTTCTGTTATTATCCTTACCGGACATTCTTTCGCAGAAATCGGTGAGCCCTTTAAATTTTCCGTTCTTTTCTCTTTCCTTTTCGATGGCTTTTATAAACAGTCTGCCTACGCTTTTTATTGCCGCAAGAGAAAATCTTATTTTTTTGTCGGAAACACTGAACTGGACAAAGCTTTCGTTTATATCAGGCGGCAATATTTCTATTCCCATACTCCGGCAGTCATTTATATAGCCTGTTACCTTAGCCGTATTATCCATGACCGAGGTCATAAGCGCCGCCATAAATTCAACGGGATAATACGCCTTAAGCCAAGCCGTCTGATAAGCAACGACCGCATAG
>CAKSAI010000141.1 GCA_934434905.1 uncultured Lachnospiraceae bacterium
GTTTATGGGGCATCCCTGCTCATCAATATTATTGTGAATGCGCTGCTGATCTTCGGATTGGGGCCATTCCCGAAGTTAGGTGTGGCCGGTGCAGCTATCGGAACCGTGATCGCCAGGCTGGCGGAGTGTGTTATGGTTTTGATACACAACCGATGGATGAATGACCTGATCCACGTAAGCCCGCGAATCTTATTTGTGAAGAATCGGGCATTATCTTCGGATTTTGTAAAAATATCAGGACCTGTCATTTTAAATGAAGTATTGTGGGGGACGGGAATGTCCGCGACAGCGGCGATCCTGGGACAGCTGGGAAGCGCGGCTGCTTCTGCCAATGCCATTGTGCAGGTGGTGCGGCAGCTCTCTACTGTGGTATCGTTTGGTATTGCCAGTGCGGCAGCAATTCTTGTGGGGAAGGCCATCGGAGAAGGCAAGAAAGAGATGGCAAAAGAGTATGGAGCACGATTTGTGAAGGTGATCGCAGTCAGCGGAATTGTGGGAAGCTTTGTGGTATTACTGGTGCGGCCTATTGTTATGGCAGTGATGGAGCTGACGCCGACCGCCAGAGGTTATCTGTCTGTTATGATGCTGCTGATGGCAGCCTACGTGTGGTTCCAGGCTTTTAACACCTTGATGATAGTCGGGATCTTTCGGGGCGGCGGGGATACCAGGTTTGGACTTCTTCTGGAAACAATCGGGCTGTGGGGGTGCTCGGTGCTTCTGGGTAGTGTGGCGGCATTTGCGTTGAAATGGAGTGTGCCGTTGGTGTTCGCAGTGATCCTGCTGGACGAATATGTGAAGTTTCCGCTGGTTATCCGGCGTTATCGGAGTTGTAAGTGGCTTCGGGATGTTACCAGGCAGCAGATCTAAAAAAGGAGTCCCAAGGGACTCCTTTTCATCTTCGATTTATAATCCGTGTGCTCTGTTGTAAGCGTTGCAGATCTGGTTGCTGTTCTTGATCAGGATGTTCATGGCAACGTACGGGCCAATTCCACATAATAAAATACCGAACAGGCACCACATTAAAACAGTTGTACCGTTTTCCTGGAAAGACAGGTTGTAACGGGGGGCGTTCGCAGAAAGCCTGTTTCCGAGCTTGTAGTACCATACGTAAGCATAAATACCACAGGTAATAAATGATAATAAGATAAATGCAACTAAACCGGATGTCTCCTGCCCATCACCTTCACATGCGATGTTAACATCATGTGCCAGCTTGTAGATGAAATAGTAACTGTAGATATTGCAGGTGATCATTGAGAGAAGAATATAGGATAACAATCCTCTGTCATCCTTCAGACGCTCGCCACCATATGGCGGTATCTGTCCGTTATTTCCGCTGAATGACTGATGCACCTCATGAATTGCACTGCCGAGTTCCTTCTCTGTCGCATTAAACATGTCGTTTGCTGCGCTTGCTACTTTCTGTTCTGCTGAGCAGGACGCTCCGCATGACGGACAAAACTTTGTGTTGTCCGGGACTTCTGCTCCACATTTTTGACAAAACATTTCATTTCCTCCCTATGTATGAATTATTCTTATGATGCGAAAGAGGATATTGTTTTCCGGATGGAAAACAACAATATCACCATTCCCCATGATAAGCCTGTACATATACACTATAGCACATAATACGATAATTGTAAATAAGATTATGTGATAAATTCTTTTTTTTATATGTTTTTTGAAAAGAAAAACAACAACAAAAATCGGAGGAAGCCAAAAGAGCGGATGAAAGTAAAATGCTTTTTGAAAATCCAGCCTTAAAAGTGCCAGCCATGCCCGTGACATTCCGCATCCGGCACAGGAAATGCCGGTAACGAATTTGATCGGACAGGTTATGCCGAGCGATTCCATTACAACATATAGAAGTACAACTGCGAAAACCGCAGAAGCTGCCGAGGCTTTGCTTTTTAAAAATTCTTTCAATAGTGTCTGCTCCTTTTTTGATAATCTGCGATAATTGTTTTGTGCATATAGGTGTAGGGCTGAGAAGGACAATCATACTGGTGATCTTCTCCACACACATGCACTAGTTTCACCATGCTGTATCATCATTATTATAGATGTACCGGGGACTTTCGTCAAGACTTCGTCTAAACTGACAAAATATGGGATTTGCCGTTGACATATGCCTGATTCTGTGGGATAATCGGTCAAACAGTGAAAAGGAAATTTTTGTCAGAGGAATCATAGATTATGAATGAGAAGAAAATAAAATTGATGGCTGCTGAGGATGTGCAGGAATTTGTACAAGCAGCCGAGAAATGTGATTTTGATGTGGATGTTGTGTATCAGAGGATACTGGTGGATGCCAAGTCTCTGATGGGCGTGCTTGCCCTGGGACTTGCCAAGGAGCTCACCGTAAAGTATTGGGGCGATAATACAGGCTTTGAGCATGTTATACAGAAATACGCAGTAGTTTAAAGAGCGGTTGGGTAGGAGAAGGCTATGGAACAGGTCAGGATTTCCGTGCGGAATCTGGTGGAGTTTATTCTGCGCTCCGGAGATATTGACAATCGCCGGGGGCGGACGGCCACGAAGGAGGCCATGCAGGAGGGCAGCAGGATCCATCGGAAGCTTCAGCGTCGGATGGGAGCCTCTTATCATGCGGAGGTTCCGCTGAAAATCGAATACGAGAATGAGAAATACACGCTTGTGATCGAAGGACGGGCAGACGGAATCCTTCTGGAAGAAGGGGAGGACGCCGTCATCGACGAGATCAAGGGGATCTATCAGGATGTACATGCTCTTACGGAGCCTGTACCGGTTCATCTGGCACAGGCAAAATGCTATGCCTATATGTTTGCCGTGAAGGAGGGGCTCCCCCGGATCGGGGTGCAGATGACCTACTGCAACCTGGATACGGAGGAGCTTCGCTATTTTCAGGAAAAGTACAGCTTCAAGGAGCTTGAGGATTGGTTCCTCGGAGTGGTGGATGCCTATCATAAATGGGCGGAATTTCAATATGAGGCGAAGCTGGAGCGGCAGCAGTCCATAAAGGGGCTGGAATTCCCCTTCCCTTACCGTAAGGGGCAGCGGGAGCTGGCGGCCGGGGTCTACCGTACCATCAGCCGCGGCAAGAACCTGTTCATTCAGGCACCCACGGGAACCGGCAAGACCATCTCTGCTGTTTTTCCGGCTGTACGGGCAGTGGGGGAGGGAATGGGCGAGAAGATCTTCTATCTGACAGCCAAGACCATCACCCGCACGGTGGCAAGGGAAACCTTCGATATCCTGCGGGAACGGGGCTATCGCGGCAGTGTCCTTACTATTACAGCCAAGGAGAAGCTGTGCCTCTGTGAGGAGATGGACTGCAATCCGGTGAATTGTCCTTATGCCAAGGGGCATTACGACCGGGTCAACGATGCGGTATTTGATCTGGTCAGACGGGAGAAGAATGTGACAAGAGAGGTTCTGCTGGCTCAGGCGGAGCAATACCGGGTCTGTCCTTTTGAAATGTGTCTGGATGCTTCCCTGTGGATGGACAATATCATCTGTGATTACAATTACGTGTTCGATCCCAATGTATATCTGAAGCGTTTTTTTGCCGAAGGGATCAAGGGGGATTATATTTTTCTCATCGACGAGGCACATAACCTGGTGGAGCGGGGACGGGAGATGTATAGCACTGTTCTCTATAAGGAAAGCTTTCTGGAGGTGAAGAAGCTCCTAAAGCCCTATTCCGGGAAAGTAGTGCGTGAGCTGGAACGCTGCAACAAGCGTCTCCTGGAGATGAAGAGGGCCTGCGAGCACTGTGAGGAAGTTTCAAGCATCAGTGATCTGGCATTTGCGTTGATGAACCTTGGCGCCGCTATGGATGAATTTTTACAGAAAAACAACGAATTCCCGGAAAAGGAGCGGGTGTTGGAATTCTATCTGGAACTGCGGCATTTCCTGAATATGTATGACCGGGTGGACGAGAATTATGTGATCTACAACCGACATACAACAGACGGGCGTTTTATGATTAAGCTCTACTGTGTGAATCCGTCAGCGAATCTCCAGGAATGCCTGGATCGTGGGAAGAGCACCATCTTCTTTTCGGCCACGCTTCTGCCGATCCAGTACTATAAGAGCCTTTTAAGCACGGTGGAGGACAATTATGCGGTGTACGCCCAGACGGTATTTGCCAGAGAGCAGAGTCTGGTGCTGGTGGCGCAGGATGTGAGCAGCAAGTATACCAGGCGCAATCCAAAGGAGTTTGCACGGATCGCTTCTTATATACAGGAGACGGTTTCGGTGAAAAAAGGAAATTATATCGTGTTCTTCCCTTCCTATAAGATGATGGAACAGGTATTGGCATGTTGTGCAGAGGTAGAGGCTGCGTCTGCGGGCGCAGTTGAAGCAGAAGAGGAGTCGGCTATGTCTGCGGGTGCAGTTGAAGCGAAAGGGGAGCTGGCTGGAAAGATTGAATACCTCGTGCAGCGCCCCGGCATGAGCGAGCGGGAACGCGAGGAATTTCTGGAAGCCTTTTCGCAGGAGCGTGACAAGTCCCTGGTGGGTGCCTGTGTTATGGGCGGCATCTTCGCGGAGGGTATCGATCTGAAGGATGAGAGACTCATCGGTGCTATTATCGTGGGAACCGGACTGCCGCAGGTCAGCGATGAGCGGGAGCTGTTAAGAGGGTATTATGAGGCGAAATGTGGGGAAGGCTTCGACTATGCGTTCCGCTATCCGGGCATGAACAAGGTCATGCAGGCAGCCGGCCGCGTCATCCGCACTGTTACCGACCGTGGGGTGATCCTGCTGCTGGACGAGCGTTTTTTACAGACGGACTACCAGCGGATGTTCCCAAGGGAATGGGATGGATATCAGGTGTGCAACAGGGATTCCGTGGCAGGTCAGTTAAGGGAGTTCTGGGCTGAGTGAACGATCTGATTCTTGACAAATGTGGGAACAATCAGTATACTTGATTCGTTGATGAATAAAAATAGGAGATGTATGAGATGAGTCATCGCAGAGAGAGTGCCAGGATGCGCAGAGCCAGGAAGAAAAGGCGGATCCTGATCTTAAAAATCGTATTGATATTGATGGCGATTCTGTTGATCGCGGCGGCTTGCATTTATTTTTTTATATATCCCAAGGTGACGAAGGAGCTGACCAGGGAGGCCGGGAGCAGTCTGCCGGGGGTCTCCGATTTCGTGAAAAAGAACCCGGAGGATGCAGTGCTCCTGTCGGGGCTGGATGAGTCCGTGGATATGAATACCGTGGCCGATTATACGGTGGTGATCCAGGTATCCGGCAAAACATATAATTGCACACTGCATGTGGTGGATACGGTGAAGCCGGTGGTAACGGTGAAGAGTGTCAAGGTATTTACCACAGGCACTGTAGAGCCGGAGAGCCTGATTGAGAATATTGAGGATGCCACGTCCACAACCGTTGTATTTGCAGAGACACCGGATTTCTCCCAGCAGGGAACCCGTGAGGTGAAGCTTCGCGTCACCGATGAGGGAGGCAATGTGACGGAGGTTACCGCCAGCGTGGAGGTGGTGGCAGATACGGAGCCGCCGGTGATCGAGGGCGTGAAGGAGCTGACAATACCGGCCGGTTCCAGCGTATCCTACAAGCGGGATGTGACGGTCACGGATAATTATGACGAGAACGTGACGCTGGAGGTGGATACTGCCGGGGTGGACTTAAATACCATCGGAGACTATCCCATTACCTACCGTGCTACGGATGCGGCCGGCAATGTAACAGAGGTCTCCACCGTTCTGCATGTAAAGAAGGCCAGCGTAGAGACTGCCACGGAGGAATATGTGAATGCGGCAGCGGATAAGCTGCTGGCCCAGATCACAACCAGCGACATGAGCCAGAAGGAGGTGGCAAAAGCCATTTTCTGGTGGGTGCATGAGAATATCGCTTATGTGGACGGAACACCCAAGACGGACTGGATACAGGGGGCATACCGGGGGCTTATCGAGAAGCGGGGCGACTGCTATACGTATGCCATGACCTCCAAGTGTCTGTTGACTCAGGCGGGAATTACCAACATGGATATCGAGAAGATTCCGGCAGCCACGCGCCATTACTGGAACCTTATTGACATCGGAGAGGGCTGGTATCATTTTGATGCCACCAGGAGGAAGGATGGAAAATACTTCTTCTATACCTCCGACGAGGATCTGATGGCTTACTCCAGGTCTCATAAGGATTCCCACAATTATGATCCCACGAAGTACCCGAAGATACAGTAGCACTTGTGTTGCCTTGCATCGATTGGGCATGGAAGTATGGAAACAGGGAATGAAAGAATATTTTATCTGAAGAAAGAAGCATAGAAATGGAAAACAACGTATTATCTTATCTGGATGCGATTGTAAAGAAAGTACCGGACAAGGTGGCCTTTGCCAATGAGAGCGAAGGCTTTACCTTCCGTCAGGTGTATGAGCACAGCCGCGCTGTCGGAAGCTATATCCACAGCAAGGGACTTTATCGCAGTCCGGTGGTGGTGTTTATGGATAAGCACCCCAAGACGGTGATGGCTTTCTTTGGGGTCATCACGGCCGGGTGTTACTATGTACCTATCGATGAAGAGATGCCCCAGAGCAGGATCGACCTGATCCTTATGAATTGTAAGGCGAAGCTGATCATCTGTGATGCCCGCACCAGGGAAAAGGCCAAAACATTTCACTTTGACGGAGAGATCTGTCTGTATGATGAGATATCTGCTTTTCCCGAGGATCCGAAGGCACTCTCAGAGATCCGCAGGAAGGCACTGGATATCGATCCCATCTATATTGTATTCACCTCCGGTTCCACCGGAGTGCCGAAGGGTGTTGTGGCCTGCCATCGTTCCGTGATCGACTATATCGAACAGCTCTCGGAGACCCTTGGCTTTTCCGAGGATACGGTGTTCGCTAATCAGACGCCGCTGTATTTTGACGCGTGTTTGAAGGAGATCTATCCGACCCTGAAGTTTGGTGCCACCACCTATATCGTCCCCAGGAGCTTATTCATGTTCCCGGTGAAGCTGGTGGAATTCTTAAACGAGCATAAGGTCAATACGGTGTGCTGGGTGGTATCGGCGCTGACGATGATATCTGCCTTCGGCACCTTTAAGACTGTGAAGCCGGAATACCTGAAAACCATTGCTTTCGGCAGCGAGGTATTTCCCATGAAGCAGTTCAAGCTCTGGCGTGAGACCTTGCCGGAGGCCAGCTTCACCAATCTCTACGGCCCCACCGAGGGCACCGGCATGTGCTGCTATTACCATGTGGAGCGGGAGCTTGCCGACAATGAGCCGATTCCCATCGGTCAGCCCTTCCAGAACACGGAGATACTCCTGTTGGATGAGCATGACCAGCCAGCCAATGAGGGTGAGATCTGTATCCGGGGTACCGGCGTAACCCTTGGTTACTATAATAATCCCGAGAAGACCAGGGAGGCTTTTGTGCAGAATCCTCTGAACACTGCCTATCCTGAGATCATCTACCGTACCGGTGATATCGGAAAATACAATGACTACGGCGAGCTGATCTTTATTTCCCGGAAGGATTACCAGATCAAGCACATGGGTCACCGTATCGAGCTGGGCGAGATCGAAGCCAACGTCAACATGATCGACGGGGTCAAGCTCTGTGGCTGCGTCTATGACAATGAAAAGGGCAAGATCGTACTCTATTACGTAGGAGACATTGCTTCCAAGGATCTGGTTGCAAAGCTGAAAGAAAAGCTTCCGCGCTACATGATCCCAAACCGTGTGGAGCAGCTTGACGAGATGCCATTTACCGCTAATGGTAAGATCAATCGTGTAGAGTTAAAGCGGCGCATTACCGATAGGCTATCGTAACATTCAATAGAAAGCGCGCTACGTACTTTCTGCTGT
>CAKSAI010000142.1 GCA_934434905.1 uncultured Lachnospiraceae bacterium
CTTCTAAGGGGAGCAGGTACCTGGGTCAGACCCTCCCGTCTCGCGGCTCATTTCCTACATGTTTCAAAGCTTCGAGCAACCTCATTATCCGCCTTCACAAGAGGCTCAGGTACCTGGGTCAGACCCTCCCGTCTCGTGGCTCTCTACATGTTTCAATGTTTTGTTTCTACCGTCCAAGCTCCAGCCAGGGCGTATCCCACTGGTAGTTTTCCATAATCACATGACCGTCCTCGAATTTCACGCCTTCCTTCAACAGCATGGAGGTTTGCACATCCGCAAAGGCAGACGATACACCGCCCTCTTTCGTCACCACTCTATGGCATGGGATGGCAGGGAAATCCGGGCAGGCATGTAATGCATAGCCTACAACTCTCGCCCATCGCCGATTTCCTGCCAGAGCAGCGACCTGCCCGTAGCTGGCTACTTTTCCTTCCGGTATTTGCTTCACTACCTCATAGATTCGTTCAAAGGAACTCACTCCACAGATTCTGTTCTCGTTATGCATATTTTTCAACAATCTCTCTCATCTGCTCCCACTTCCGCTCCATATCCGCTACCAGTGCAAACTGCGTGCGGCAACGGATGAGGTTGTGGTTCTCCTTATGGATCTTAAAATAGACATCTCCCTGAAGATAATCGGTCAAAAACCGCATGCCGCACTCCAATGTCATCATTTTCGCACCCATGGGAAGCATTGCAAGCTCCTCCTTGGTGAGTGCCCCTTTACAGCCTTCCAGGAATCCCTTCACATACAGCTCATAAAGTTTCAGATCCAGGGACACTTTGGAGACATCCGGCTCATCCTCTACCGCCGTATTCGCGCCAAATCGGATGGAATCCCCGAAGTCATTGACAGAAAGCCCCGGCATCACCGTGTCCAGATCAATGACACAGATTCCTTTCCCGGTAGCGTTGTCGATCATGATGTTATTCAGCTTGGTGTCGTTGTGGGTAACCCGCAGCGGCAGTTCCCCGCGTGCAAGCGCATCGGTGAGAATCGTCATTTCCTTCTCCCGATCCAGAACGAAGGCGATCTCCGGCTGTGCGGCTGCTGCCCGTTTGCAGACATCTTCCTTCACCGCCTGCTGAAAGGTCTGGTAGCGCTTGCCGGTATTGTGGAAATCCGGAATCGTCTCATGAAGCGTCTCTGCGGGATAATCTGCCAGCAACGACTGAAAGTTTCCAAAGGCTACGGCGCTCTCATAGAAATCCTCCGGCTTCTTTACCGCATCAAAGCTGGTAGCATTCCGAATGAAATCGTACATGCGATAGCAGGTTCCCTCTGCTGCATGATAATAAGATTCTCCTGCTCTTGTTGGAATCACATGCAGCGTCTCGCGGCTGGAATCACCGCCCCGCGCACGTATCTTTTTCTCCAGAAAAGCGGTGACTCCTGTAATATTCTCCATCAACTCGTCAGGGTTCTTGAAGATTTCCGTGTTCATCCGCTGGAGAATATACTTCTTCTCTTCGCCATCCTGCTGCGGCTCTTCCGGGGTATTCTGTTCCAGCCTCACCAGGTAAGTATCATTGATGTGGCCGCTTCCGTATTCCTCAATAGACATGATCCTTCCGTCTACGAAAAATTTCTCTATAACATTTTCCAACATTCTCTTTTGCTCTGGTTCCATAATTATTCACCCAATCTCTGTTTTCTGCATTCCATATACTTCAATGATATTGTAGGATACATCCGCCTCTGCCGCCTTAGCCAAATTACTCCCACAGCTTTTCCGGGTATAATCCACGCTTCTTCATATCTGCCACGGCATCCATTACCACCTGCTTATCCTCATGATAAGTGACGCCATACCAACGATCTGTGGACATGAGCACATCTACTACAGCCTTATTCTCCGCCAATAGCTGGCTCACCACGGTCGGCAGAAAGAACTCACACTTCAATGGATTCTTGGCGAGATTCTCTTCCAGGAAGATTGGGAAACGCTCCGCCAGTTCCTTTAAGATGCTCTCCTGGAAGCCCCACATATTCATAGATACGGTTGAGCCCTCCGGCAACTGATTCCAACTGGCTCCATCATCCTCGGAATAAGCCGCATGGCCGTCAACCCGCTGGATTCTGGTGCGCTCCGTAATGTCCATGAGATGTCCAGCCCCATCCTTCCGGCATACACCTCTGGCCACATATCCGTTCTCCGTCAGTGTATTTTCCAGCACATATCCCACCATGGCATAGCGGTACTTCTCGTCATCCGTATGGCTGCTGAGATAATCATACATCACTGAAAATGCATGCTTTCCATAATAGTCATCCGCATTGATCACCATGAAAGGTGCATTCAGCACACCTGCACAGCTCAGAATCGCATGCCCCGTTCCAAACGGCTTTACTCTGCCCTCCGGCACCTGATAGCCCTCCGGGAGCTTCAGCTCCTGATATACATAATGAACCTTGACCTTATCTGCAATCCGATTGCCGATCCGCTCCTTGAAATCCTTCTCATTTTCCTTCTTAATGATAAATACCACTTCTTCAAAGCCTGCCTGCACTGCGTCATAGATGGAAAAATCCATGATAATATGACCTTCCGCGTCGATGGGATCAATCTGCTTTAAGCCACCGTAACGGCTTCCCATGCCCGCCGCCATAATGACCAGAACCGGTTTCTTCATAATATATCGCTCCTTTTTCTTTTTGTTTTTAATATAGCCTATCACGCCCAAAATTTCTTTGCACAATTTTATATACTGTTTGCACAACCTACATTTTTATATTACAATGTTACTGTGAATAGTAACACTTTAGGAGGTCCTATGCCTTACACCAACATTCCTTTGGAAGAGATCATCGACATCACTTCCATCGTAACCATCCACTATTTTGAATACAGCAGCGATTTCGTTTTTCAGGGGGAATCCCATGATTTCTGGGAATTTATGTGCGTAGATAAGGGGGAAGTCGATGTCTTTACAGACAAGAAACACTATCATCTTAAGCGGGGTGATATCATTTTTCACGAGCCCAATGAATTTCATGGGTTGTCTGCCAACCACAAAATCGCTCCGAATCTGGTGGTCGTCTCCTTCCACTGCGCCTCCCACGCCATGGACTTCTTCCGGGGCAGGCTTCTGTCCATCGATGACAATGAACGCCAGCTACTGGCCCGCATAGTCCTGGAAGCACAGCGCAGCTTTCCGGCCAGTCTGGGCGATCCTTACCAGACCAGGATGCAGATTCAGAAGGACGCACCTCTTGGCTTCGAGCAGATGATGCGGCTCTGGCTCTCCCTTCTGCTGTTGACACTGCTGCGACGTTACAGCGTACACCCGGAAGCTCCCGCGGAAAAAAATACGATCCGCCACAGTCTGGACGAAGCGGCCTACCAGAAAATATTGGACCGCATGAATGCACACCTTACCGACCAGCTCACGCTGGCACAGCTTGCCAAAGAGACGTTGATGGGACGCTCGCAGCTTCAGAAGCTGATCAAAACCCGCCATAACTGCGGCGTCATTGATTTGTTCCTTCAGTTGAAAATAAACGCCGCACGGCAAATGATCCGGGAGAACCGACTGAACTTCACGGAAATCTCACAGGCGCTGGGATACAGCTCCATCCACTACTTTTCCCGGCAGTTTAAGAAGATTACCGGCATGACACCCTCGGAGTATTCCTCCTCCGTCAAGTGGTGATATTCTTTATTTTCGCCCACAGTGTCACATCATACTTTTCCTCGCCGACATGACGGGCCATGTATCCGGCATAAATGATATCGATCAGCACCAGAATCGGGAACTGCGGAGAGATCACATCGCCATATTCCAGATTCTTCTTTACTGCCGCCAGCACCACCTCATCAAAGGCGTCCTGCCACTGCTTCTCGTTGTGGGAGGTAATATACACAGTTGCAGCGCCGGCCTTGGCTGCCTCCGTCAATGTGTCCGTGATCTCTCTGGTCTTGCCGCTTAAGCTGATGCCGATCACCAGGCAGTCCGCGTCCACCCGGGCCATATGGATAACCAGTTCATGAAACTCTGTGATTGCCCGAACATCCAGCCCAAGTCTTAAGAACCGCAGTTTGAACTCCTGCGCGTTCAGGCCGGAATTACCGAATCCACAGACGAATATCCGCCGTTTTTGCTCCATAAGCCGGACGATCCGGTGGATTTGGGACTCATCGATCAGATTATAGGTTTTGTTTAAAAGTTCCTGATATGCATTCAATACGTCCCGTGACTGGGCAGAGGCCTCCGGTGTCGGCTCCTTGACGGAAGGACTGTAATGGTAAATGAATTCCTTGAAACCCTCGTAGCCCATCTTTTTTGCAAAGCGCGAAAGCGAGGCCTCCGAGACGTGAAGCTCTGCGGCCATGGCCTTAGATGAGAAGTCCATGTCCATCTGATTTGCGATGAAAAAGTCAGCGATAATACGCTCCATCGGTGTAAAGCGGTCATAATTGGCCTCGATAATGGGAACCACGGTCGGCTGGTAATTCATTTCAGTAATCCTCCTTTACACTCATGGTATCACATTCCGTCTTATATTTCAATAATTGCTTTTTTCTTGAAACTTCTTTCAAATTGTTTTTATTTTCAAGGCTTTTTCATGTCTTATTTTGTTTTGGTCTGATTCTTCTTTCTGTTTTCTGCGATTCTATAGATTTTCTTTCGGGAAAGAACTATAATAACACCACTTAAGAATTATTGTAACTATTCAGAGCCAAGGCAATTTTCATAAAAAGCATGAAAGGAGATCATCATGAAAATTTATCAAGCTAAGAATTATCAGGAAATGAGCAGAAAGGCGGCCAACATTATTTCCGCCCAGATCATTATGAAGCCGGACGCTGTGCTTGGACTGGCTACAGGCTCCACACCTATCGGAACCTACCAGCAGCTGATCGACTGGTATAAAAAGGGTGATCTGGACTTTTCCGAGATCCGTTCCGTCAATCTGGACGAGTATAAAGGCCTGCCCGCGGATAACGACCAGAGCTATGCGTATTTCATGCGAACCAACCTGTTCGACTCCGTAAATATCAAGAAGGAAAACACTTACATTCCCAACGGTCTGGAGGAGGACATCGCGAAAGAATGTGCGCGCTACAACTCCATCATCCATACCCTGGGCGGTATCGACTTACAGCTCCTTGGCCTTGGCGGCAACGGACATATCGGCTTCAACGAGCCGGGAGCAGCCTACGAGAAGGAGACCCACTGTGTTAAGCTCACGGAGAATACCATCCAGGCCAATTCCCGTTTTTTTGAGAAGCTGGAAGATGTGCCTCGCTACGCTTACACCACCGGGATCAAGAATATCATGCAGGCCAGAAGGATTCTCCTGATCGCTTCCGGTGAAAACAAGGCGGATGCACTGTACCGTTCCCTGTTTGGCCCCATCACTCCGGCAGTTCCCGCCTCCATCCTGCAGTTGCACAACAATGTTACCGTTGTAGCTGACGAGGCAGCCTTGTCTGTCTGCCGCCAGCATCAGTGTATCTAAGGAGGTATAACCGATGATCATCAAAAATGGACTTGTCTTCGAACCGGACGGAACCTTCCTACAGCGTGACCTGTTTGTGGACAGCGATCACCGGATTGCAGCAACAGGCGATCCTGCGGATCCTGTCGTCTATGACGCCAGCGGGCTCTACGTGATTCCCGGATTGGTAGACGTCCATATCCATGGTGCTGTGGGCCATGACTTCTGCGACAACAATGCAGAGGGTCTTAGTGCCATATCTGCTTACTTAAAGGCGCACGGAATCACCTCCTTCTGCCCCACCTCCATGACACTGCCGACAGAGGATCTGAAGCAGATCTTCGCAAGCGCCGGGAAGGTTCCCACAGATGCCGCACATGCCGGCATCGTGGGAATCCATATGGAAGGCCCCTATATCTCTCCGGCCAAGAAGGGCGCACAGAAGGAAGACTACATCGTAGCCCCGGATATCGACACCTTTCGGGAGCTGAATGATTCCTGCAACGGTCTGATCCGGCTGGTTACACTTGCACCGGAGCTGCCGGGCTCCATGGAATTTATCCGGGCACTCCACGATGAGGTTGCTATCTCTCTGGGGCATTCGGTGGCAGATTATGACACGGCTTCCCAGGCTTTTGCCGCCGGGGCCAACCATGCCACTCATCTGTTTAACGCCATGCCTCCTTTGCTGCACCGGGATCCCGGCATTATCGGAGCCGCCTTCGACAATCCCCATGTGATGGTAGAGGTGATCTGTGACGGAATTCATATCACCCCCTCTGTCATCCGCATGATCTTCCGGCTATTCGGCGAGGATCGGGTCATCCTGATCAGTGATGCCATGCGGGCCACCGGCATGGAAGACGGTGTCTACGAATTGGGCGGCCAACAGGTCTTCAAGAAGGGAAGCCGGGCCACACTTGCAGACGGCACGCTGGCAGGCTCTGCGACCAACCTGTTTGACTGCATGCGCCATGCAGTTTCCTTTGGGATTCCGCTGACCTCCGCGATCAAGGCCGCCACATGTAACCCTGCCAGAAGCATCGGCAACGACCGCATCGGAAGTCTTGCTCCCGGGAAAGAGGCAGATATCCTGCTGCTGGATCAAGAACTTTCTCTGGTAAAGGTGCTGTAAAAAGTCAATGATTCGTATAGCATAATTATTCAGAGCCACATGCGCAAACTCACTGCATTGTGGCTCTATTTTTGCATAGATTACTTCCGTCTTCTCCGCCACCCGCTCACGAGAAGCCAGGCTGTGCTGCTTAAGCACATGCCGGCATACAGCCAGGGGGCAGCTTCATCCCCGGTCTTCGGCGGCACTTCCACGGGTGCATTCGTAAGCTCTGCCGTAAGCTCCAAAACCGCTTGCCCCTGTGCCTGATAGGCTACCTCCACCGGGACGGCTTCGTCCGTCCTCACGTACCCGGCGGGTGCCTGAAGCTCCTTCACATAATATCTTCCCATGGGAAGCAGCAGTGCAAAGACAGCGATGCCGTCTTCGCCTGTTATGGCCTGTCCCAGCTCCACATCCTTCTTCACGATCACCGTGCCGTCATCCGCCAAAATATCTTCCGCAGCATACAATCCCAGCACTGCTCCTGGAAGCATTCTTCCGTCCTTTGCATCTGTTTTCTTCACGGAGACCCGCGACTTCTGATACGCATTGCTTACCGTGAGATTTGCATAGATAACAGGCGTCTCATCGTCTGCATAAGCCAGTGTGACAAGCTGTTCCTTTTCACCTGCAACATAGCCATAGGGCGCCTCCACCTCCACAACACGGTAGGTTCCAAGGGGCAGCTTCGCAAGCACTGCCTGCCCATCTGCGCCAGTCACAAGAGTTGCCACCAGGTCGCCTTTACGGTAATAGCAGGTACGCACTCCGCTTTCATCCGTCTGACCGTCCGCCGTATAGATATCCTCCGCAGCATAAATCTCGAATTTTGCCCCGGCAAGCGGCATCTCCTGAAACAGAAACATACTTTTTCCAAAGTCCTTCAACACCTCGCCCCGCTTCTCGATCCGCAGCTGTCCAACTGTCGGTGCATTTACATATTCCACCTCGATGACAGCCTCCTGCGTATCCTCATCGACCCGGTAGGCTGTATCGGTATCCACCGCAATAACGACATGATCCTTATTTCTCACATATCCGGCGGGCGCTGTCACCTCCTCGATCCGGTAATTTCCCACCGGCAAAGTCTCCGGGAGAATCAGATCTCCGTCCTCATCCGTAAAAAAGGATGTATGCTCCACCTTGGAGGGATACGTGGTAT
>CAKSAI010000143.1 GCA_934434905.1 uncultured Lachnospiraceae bacterium
GGTAGCCAAGATGAATCAGCAAGGTCAGCACATCATCCCGGTTCTGGAAGGTGATAAGATCGTTAGCAAATCCATTGGTGTCTACTGGAACATCGATACCACCAAGCAGTTCAGCAATTGTTTTGGAAAGCCCGTCAAAGTCCAAGCTGATATAATTCATCAGACTTTTTGCAGCAGAGGTTTCTGTCCAATAGGAAAGAAATTTATTATTCCGAACAGCTTTCATGACGGAATTAGGATTATATATGGAACCTGCTCCTTCCAGCGTGTATCCATCGTACCATTGCTTCATCATAGAAAAATCCCGGTGGTACCTGGTACAAAGATTTTGAACCTCCTCTTCGGTAAAGCCTACATATTCAGCGAATTCCTCGGGGAGAATCATCGAATATTCCTGAAAGTCGGAAATCGCTGATTGTGAGCCATCTTTCTTAATGGGAAGAATACCGGTCATATATGCTGCGGCAAATATCTTATCCGTTGCTCCGCTGTTCTTGAAAAGAGAGCGTAAAAAGACCAGATACTCATTTTGAATTTCCGGTATTTCCCGGATAGGGGCATCCCATTCATCAATAATCGCAATGAACTTATTCCCGGTTAGCTCTACAGCGTTGGTTAGTGTTGTAGAAAAGGATTCATCCGCCTTAATATCAGGGTATGCAACTAAAAGCTCTTCTGTCACTTTCCTTTTGATAAAAGAGATCAGTCCGTTCTTGCCTGCTTCCCCGATGATATTTGTCATATCCAGGTAAATGATATCGTACTTATTTAAATATTGTCTGTATGAGTTGTTGATTTTTTTGTTTACAGCAATCTCAAGGTCATCAAAGAGAATTGATGAATCACAGGTCTTATCATAATAAGCGCATAACATTTTTGCGGCGAAAGATTTTCCGAAACGGCGGGGTCTGCTGATGCAGGTCAGGCATCTTGGTGTATCAATGGTTTGATTAATCAACCCTATCAGTCCGGTTTTATCCACATATATGTCGTTTCTGATTCTGGAAAATCCGCTATTGCCCGGATTCAGATAATTTCCCATAGACATTACACCTTCCTCTCGTATCCGGTGTACCAGTACACCGGCAATCTATATACACTATTATAAGAGTCTTGTTCCTGTTCCGCAATATAATTTTAGAAAAGTTCATTCAATGATTGCCAAATTTCCCACAGATCCCCGCTCAATCACATAAGGCCTTAATATGATCTGCCTCGGCATCTGGGGCTGTGCCTTTCCGGCAATCTCGATCAGGCGGGAAAGCGCAAGGTCTACCAATTCCAGAATCGGATGTGCGACACTGTCGAACTGTGGACGGGATATTGCACCCAGCTCATATCCATCGGAGCCGACAATGGAAATATCCTGCGGGATGCGTAAGCCTGCATCCTGCAGCGCATTGACTACGCCCAGCGTTACAATATCACTTTGCACATAGATGGCGGTGGCCTGCGAGATAAGCTTCAGATTCCCGGAAGCCGTGCGGTAGGCACTGTCATAGGAGCCGTCCACCGTCAGAACAAAATCACCCCGAAAGGCTATGCTGCTTTCCGTAAGAGCCTGGCGATAGCCGTTGGTCCGATCCTCAAATTCGCGCCAGGGACAGGTGAAAGTAAGGATGTTCTTATGCCCGTGGGAGATCAGGTGATGGGTACCCAGGTATCCGCCGGTATAGTTGTCAGAATCTACAATGTCCACTGCTTCGTAGGAATTTCTGGAGCAATGCAGCAGATAGATATGAGGTATGCCGATCTCCTTGAGATACTGGTGGAGCTTATCATCGAAATGCCGATGCAGAATGATGAAGCTGTCGATAATGTTGAGACGTATCAGATCCCGCAGCTTTTCAAGCCCGCCTTCCTCCTGGGTAGAGAAGGGAAGCGGGATGGTATAATAATTCTTTTCCGCCGCCCTTGCAGTCAAAAGGCTCAGAGTATAATTAATAAACAGATCGTCAAAAAAGGGACGGCCTGTGATTAAGATTCCAATGGTTCTTCTTTTCCCGGAAAGAAGGGTCTTCTTCCCTTTTGCGTGCTCTACATAGCCATATTGCAGTGCAAGCTTCTGCACGCGCTCCTTGGTCTCAAAGGAGATAGAGGGGTGGTCGTTTAAGCACCGGGATACGGTGGACTGGCTGACGCCGGCCAGCTTCGCAAGTTCGCTTGTGGTGATCATGGGAGTACCTTCTTATCTAAAAATCCTAAATCCGCTTAATTCCTTTCTTATTAAAGCAGATACAGCTAGAAAAATCAAGCATAACTTTCCAAAAAACAATAAAAGTATGCATAAATTATGCGTAAAAAGTAGTGCATAATGTATTGAAACTATGCGCAAAATATGTTATAAAAAAATAAAGATCATAAGCGTTTTAAATTTTAAGAGAGAAAGAGGGAAAGAGCATGAGAGAAATGGTAAGAGCAGCCGTACTTACAGGTCCCGGAAAAGTTGAACTTCAGAAATTTCCTTATCCGGAACTGCCTAAGGGAGGCGCAATCATCCGAACAGAGTTGTCCGGTATTTGTGGCACAGACAAGCATACCTTCAAAGGGGAGGTGCGCCAGTATGCGGGGACGCCTCAGGAGGTAACGACACCCTTCCCAATCATTCAGGGACATGAGAATGTCGGAATCATCGAGGAGATCACCGAAGAAGGACGTCGCCATCTGGAATTTGACGGACAGGAGCTTCACGTAGGCGACCGTGTTGTTATGTGTCCGGATACAACATGCGGAGAATGCTGGTTCTGTAAGCATATTCCGGACTATCCGTGGTGTGATGATATCCGTTCATACGGAAATTCCTTTTCCTGCGCAAACGCACCACATTTGTTTGGTGGATTCGCGGAATACATGGCAATTACGGACAGGGTGAAGCTGTATAAGGTGCCGGAAGGCATGAGGCCGGAAGTAGCAGTGTTTGCAGAGCTTTTTGATGTTACATACACATTGGATAAGGCAAAAGAATTATATGCATTTGACGGAGAAGGCTTTGCATTTGGAGACACGGTAGCAATCCTTGGTGCAGGTCCGCTGGGTATTATGCACTTGATCAAAGCAAGAATGTTGGGCGCAGATAAGGTCATCATGACAGATACCTCACAGTTCCGTCTGAATATTGCAAAACAGTTCGGAGCAGACATCACCATGTGCCTTGCAGATACTACGCAGGAAGAAAGGATCGAGATCGTAAAGAACGAGACCGGAGGACGCGGTGCAGATGTGGTAGTTGAATGTGCCGGTGAACCGGAAGCATTTCCGGAAGGACTTGCAATGGTGCGTAAATCCGGAGTGTATCTGATCGTAGGAAACTTTGTAGATGTAGGACGTACCGTGGAGCTTAAGCCGCATGAGCTGTGTGCAAAGAATGTTCGTATTCTGGGAATGTCGAATCACTCCATTTCCGGTTATGGACCATCACTGCGAATGCTGCAGCGTTATGAATCCATGTATCCAATCGATCAGCTGATCACACATCGCTTCACCTTAGAAGAGGCCGAGAAAGCGATTCGTACCGCCATGGATTACAGCACCAGCATGAAGGTAGTTATGGATCCGTGGAAGAAATAGGAGCAGAGAAAGCTATGAGATATATCGCGTTTGATGATGCAAGACCTTTTGACCTGGTGCTGCTGGGAAGAGTGGCTATCGATTTTAATCCTGCCTATAATGACCAGGTAAAGGAAGAATTTAAACCCTTAAAAAAGGTGCATGTGTTTGAAAAATTTTTGGGTGGTTCTCCGGCCAATATTGCAGTTGGCGTTAGTAAACATGGACTGAAGACAGGCTTTATCGCAAAAGTATCGGACGATCAGTTCGGAGAATTCGTGATAGACTATTTCGATGAAGCGGGAATAGATACTTCCCAGATTACAAAGTGTAAGAATGGAGAGAAGCTGGGTCTTACTTTTACCGAGATGCTTTCTTCTTCTGAGAGCAGCATTTTGATGTATCGGAATTGTATCGCTGATCTTCAGTTATCCGTGGATGATATCAGCGAGGAGTATATAAAAAATACCAAAGCGCTTCTGGTTTCCGGTACCGCACTTGCCCAGAGCCCTTCCAGAGAAGCGGCGATTAAAGCCGTGATGCTGGCAAAGCGGAATGGGACAAAGGTCATATTTGATATTGATTATCGTGCTTATAATTGGAATAATGCGGATGAGATTTCGGTTTACTATTCCATTATAGCAAAAGAAGCAGATATCATCATGGGGTCCAGAGAAGAATTTGATCTGACGGAGAGATTGATAAAGCCGGGCATGAGTGATGAGGAAAGTGCAGCATACTGGCAGGAATATCATGCAAAAATCGTGGTGATCAAGCATGGCATGAAGGGCTCTACGGCATATACCAATGACGGACAGAGCTATTCCATTAAGCCGTTTCCGGTGCAGGCAAGAAAAGGCTTTGGAGGCGGAGACGGTTACGCGGCAGGATTTTTATACGGTCTGTTCCGGGGGTGGGAGATGATTGACTGCCTGGAGTTCGGCACAGCAGAGGCATCCATGATGGTGCGCAGCAACAACTGCTCAGATGATTTGCCAAATGAAGAACAAGTGCGGGCCTTTATCGCAGAAGAAAAGGCAATCTATGGTGAAATGGTAGCCCGCGTATAGAGGGGGAGAAGATGGAAAAAACAATCAAAATGACAGTGGCGCAGGCTATTGTAAAGTTTCTTGATAACCAGTACGTTTCCATGGATGGAGTGGAGACAAAATTTGTAGAAGGGTTCTATACCATCTTCGGACACGGAATCGCTGTAGGTCTGGGCGAAGCGCTGGATACGAATCCGGGCAATTTAAAGGTATTGCAGGGAAGAAATGAACAGGGAATGTGCCACACGGCAATTGCATTTGCCAAGCAGCACAACCGCAGAAAGATCATTCCCTGTGCATCTTCCATAGGACCGGGGGCAGCGAATATGATTACGGCCTGTGCTACGGCAACCGTTAACAACATTCCGCTTCTTGTATTCCCGGCAGATACGTTTGCCTCAAGACAGCCGGATCCGGTACTGCAGCAATTGGAAAAGAGCGACAGCCTCGCCGTTACAACAAATGATGCATTCAAGCCGGTGTGTAAGTACTGGGACAGGATTACCAGACCGGAGATGATCATGACAGCGCTGATCAATGCCATGCGTGTGTTGACAGATCCGGCAGAGACCGGTGCCTGCTGTATCGCTCTTTGCCAGGATGTAGAAGGAGAGAGCTTTGAATATCCGGAGTACTTTTTCCAGAAACGCGTACACAGAATTACAAGAGTCGCTGCGGCCAAAGAAGAATTAGAGGATATTGCACAAGTAATTTTAAAAGCAGAGAAGCCTTTGATCATTGTGGGTGGTGGCGTGAAATACTCCGAAGCCGGTGAAACAGTGGAAAGGTTCTGTGAAGAATTCAGAATTCCATTTGGCGAGAGTCAGGCAGGAAAGAGCGCATGCATCTCCAGCCATCCAATGTGTCTTGGCGGAATCGGTGTAACCGGTACATATGCGGCCAATGTGATTGCAAGGGATGCGGATGCAGTCATTGCCATCGGAAGCAGAATGTCGGATTTTTCAACAGGATCCAAACGGCTGTTCCAAAATGAAAATGTCAGATTCATTACGATTAATAACTGCAGATTCCATGCATACAAGCTGGATGCAGTTAAGGCAGTGGGTGATGCAAAGGCGACTTTGGAAGCACTGGCCGATATATTAAGAAGGAAAGGCTACAAGTCCGGTTATCAGAGTGAAATAGAGGATGTAAAGGAAGCCTGGACCAAAGAAATGGAACGTCTGTCATTGCTTACATACAGCAAAGAGGGATTTGAACCAAACATAAAGGCAAGAGATCAGCGTACGATTCCGGAATTCGTAGCGTTGACCGGAGGCGAATTGACCCAGACAGCTGCAATCGCTGCAGTCAGAAGGACAATCGATGCGGATGCAGTCATTATCACGGCCGGCGGGTCCCTGCCAAGCTGCCTTCAGAGAATGTGGAGTACCGACAAGAGATATGCGTATCATGCTGAGTACGGCTATTCCTGTATGGGCTACGAAGTTGCTGCAACGCTGGGCGTGAAGATGGCAGAGCCGGACAGTGAGGTGTACGCCTTTGTGGGTGACGGAAGCTTTCAGATGCTGCACAGCGAGATCATGACCATCATGCAGGAAAGGAAAAAAGTCAACATCCTTGTTTTTGATAACTGCGGATTTGGCTGTATCAACAATCTTGAGATGAATCACGGAATCGGAAGCCTTGCCACGGAATTCCGTTATAGCAGCAGCAAAAAGCCGGATGGAGCATTGATCCCGGTTGATTATGCGAAGGTAGCAGAAGGATATGGACTGAAGTCCTATACCTGTCGGACCATTTCGGAACTGGAAGCAGCATTGCAAGACGCGAAAAAACAGAAGATAGCATGCCTGTTTGATCTGAAGGTAATCCCCAAGACCATGACAGACGGATATGAATCCTGGTGGGATGTGGGAATTGCGACCACATCTTTAAAGGAAAGCGTAAAGGA
Source organism: uncultured Lachnospiraceae bacterium (assembly GCA_934434905.1). Classification (GTDB taxonomy): domain Bacteria; phylum Bacillota; class Clostridia; order Lachnospirales; family Lachnospiraceae; genus 14-2. Next base: position 6,511 of record CAKSAI010000143.1, read on the forward strand.
AGCTTGCAAAGGTGTTATGGAAGGCAGAAAACAGGCAAGAAAATATTAAGGAGGCGCTTCCAATGAGAAAAGTATTTGGTTATCCGGAATTTGATGGAAACGGGGAGAAAATATTAACTACCTATTCCAACGAATACAAGGATATGCAGATGGATATCCGGGTATACCGGATGAAGACCGGGGAGGTAAAAGAGTTTGAGAAGCCGGAAGAAGAGACCGCGGTGCTTCTTTTAAAGGGAAGCGTGGAGCTGGCAGCATATGATAGGGCCGATGTGTCCGGGAAGGCAGATACAGAAGAAGCCTGCTGCCGTATCCGGGCCAACCGGAAAGATGTCTTTACCGAAGGACCATACTGTATCCATGCCTGCAGAAACAGCCGGATTCAGGTAAAGGCACTGGCTGATTCTGAGATTCTTGTTCAGAGCACAAGGAACGATACTGTCTTTGAAACAAAAATATATGAGCCTAAGGATGCCCCGTTCAAATATTCGGCTGTCGGAAAATTTGGAAATGTTGCAAAACGGCGGGTGAATACCATCTTTGATGCGGAGATTGCACCTTATTCCAATATGGTGCTGGGTGAGGTCTTAAATGACAGAGGAAACTGGTCCGGATATCTTCCGCACAGGCATCCCCAGCCGGAGGTATATTATTTCCTATTTGACCGCCCGGAAGGCTTTGGCGCCAGCTTTGTTGGCGATGAGGTGTATAAGAGTGTGGATGGAAGCTTTTCTGCTATTCCGGGAGGAGAGCTGCATCCCCAGGCTGCAGCTCCCGGATTCCAGATGTATACCTGCTGGATGATACGTCATCTGGATGGAAATCGCTGGAATCAGACAGATCGAAATGAAGATGAGCGGTATCTGTGGCTGCATGATGCGCAGTTTTAGAAGAATAACGATGTAGGTATGTAAGAACAGAAGGGAGAACAACATGTTTGACAAAAACAAGGTAAAACTGGGAATTGCCCCAATCGCATGGACCAATGACGACCTGCCGGATTTGGGAAAAGAAAATACGTTTGAACAGTGTGTCAGCGAAATGGCGTTGGCGGGATTCACCGGTTCCGAGATCGGTAACAAATATCCAAAGGATCCGGAGGTGTTAAAGAAGGCATTAAAGCTTAGAGG
>CAKSAI010000144.1 GCA_934434905.1 uncultured Lachnospiraceae bacterium
GAATTCTTGTTTTTATTATATGGCAAATATGCCATATTGTCAATGTAAAAATAGAGTTAACTTTATAGCTATTTTCGTCATACTCCGTTAAGTCCATATGCTGCACCTTCGGTTTCATGGAGTTTCCCGGAAAAACTGGTCGAATCTCAGATGACAGGAAGACTTCCTGCCTGTACTATACGAAATTTTATATACTATTTCAATACCTTTTTAAGAAGTTTTGCAATTTTGTGAAAACCCGCCAAAAAGAAGAATACTCTGGAGGCAAAAGCAGGCCCTGATACTGCGGAAAATCCAGTACCAGAGCCACTTCAAAGCATTCGTCAATATTTACATACATCAATACATCTGTTCATCCATTCTTATTTCAGACAAGCTTCCCCAAAAGCTCCAATGCATACAATCGTGCCTTCTCTGCGCCCCAGGTCTTAAGAGGTATAAATTTCAGACGCTTTACCATATCCTCCAGCTTCAGCTTCTGCAGATACTGATAATTGTTCTCTTCCCGGTAAAGTGTCTTCCACTGGCCATCCCCGGAATCAATGCTAATCTCATAGCTCTTTAAAATTGTTCCTGGAACATGGACCGGAACATCATCCAGAAAAGTGTTGCACTTCATGGGATATCTCTTTGCATACCATTTCTGATTCTCCCATGTAACACGATTCAAATCGCAATCAAATACCATTCGCACTTCCCGCACTCTGCGGCTCTCAGGCAGTTCCAGAATAATCTCATCCCCGATTTTTCCCTCCCAGGCGTGATCCACTCCATCAACTCTTCGTTCTACGCCGTCTAGAAGGATACTGGCCTCCCGGCCGCCCGCGGTAATCACTGCCCCTTGCATAACCGAACATTGTCTCCGCCGATGCCAGGGAAGATAGCAGCCATCTTCCATAAGCTCCTGCTGCAGCCTGTCAATGCAGGAATGATACAACTTTCCAGGAAGCAGGCTTTCTTTCACAGCAATGGCAGCAGCCGTTCCAACTGCCTGCCCCAGGATCGCGCAGGTGGCCATTACGCGTGTACTGGAACTCGCCATATGCGTGGCGCTGATATTCCTTCCAGCAAACATCAGATTCTCCACATAAGGAGAATAGAGGCAACGGTATGGAATCCCATACGGCTCTGCCGCCGGATAATGGGTATTGGGCTCCTCACGGGTCAAAAAGCCCTTGGGATTATGGTCATCCATTGTCCATCCTCCATAGGCGATTAGATCCTGAAAATGTCCCCCGCTCTGAACCTCCTTCTGATTCAGAACATGTGCGCCCACGTATCTCCTGCTTTCTCGCTTTCCCGGAAGAAATCCTACCCACTCCAGATCCCAGCAGTCAGCCTCTACCACACCGCCATTCTTAATGAAATCCCACACGCCGTAAGCCATTTTGATCAGCTCATCCCGGATTGTCTCCGTCTCATGAATCGTATCCTGAATGCCGCCCAGCTCCATCCACCAGAAATTATCATCGCTCCACTGCTTCGGGTCCTCCACATTCATCCGATACGGAAAATCCTCTCTGGTATATCGGTATGCCCACTCGGGCGCGATATATTTCACCGGATGATCCGTCTGCCTGGCCTGGATCAGACAGGACAGTCCCATCGTATACGAATCCGCCTTAACCGGCGCTCCTGCCTCCTCAAATTCCTCCTGTGCTTCCCGCCCCACACGACAGAGCGCCCCTGTCAGAGGTGCCAGAATACTGTCCCCAGAGCAGTCGGCAAAGACAGCCGCTGAAACACGATGATACATCTGGGTCGTTAGCTGCCAACCAGTTACAGAAAGAATTCTGTCTTTCTCCATTTTGGCATCCAGGCAGGAGCAGTTCAACAACAATTCAATATTCTTTTCCCGCATTACGATCTCGTACAGAACACTGTCCCAAATTGCAAAGTTCATATCCGGATTCCTGTAAATATTCTCCAGGGCAATTTCTTCCACGATTCCGGTCTCCCGCAAGTCTTCCCCATTCGCTCCTCTGATCCACATGCGGATCTCGCTGGAAGCATTTCCTCCCAGAACTGGCCTGTCATGCATAAGTACCACACGGTTTCCCCTTCTCGCAGCGGCCACAGCTGCGCACATTCCGGCCAAACCACCGCCTACCACACACAGGTCCACACTGTGCTCCTTTATCATAAATGGTGTCATTCTGTCGTTCCTCCTCTGATATGGGTCAAATTATACTACTCCTGCTTCTGCCCCGTCAAGCAATGCTGTAAGCGGAACGTATTTCTCCCCTTTTTCGGCGCACGATACTTCTCAAGAAGAGGGGATCCGCAGGAATCTGAACCGATGCCGCTCATGGCAATATCCAGGCTCACATACGTTTTATCCGATGATGGAAGTTCAAAGTCATGAGCTGTATGACTTATAGTTTCCGTAGAAAAAGGCAGAACGCTGAAGGAAAAAGGCCTCTCTGCCGTAATCTCCATCCCGCCCACCACAAGCCTCGTTGTTCCAAAATGGCTGCCGCTCTCCTGAGGCTTAATATAATGTCCGTAATTTGCTTCAGCTGTACTCTCATAGTGACCGTAAGTGCAGGCTGCGCGCTTGTCAACATAGCTCTCCCCCGGCCCATAGCCCTCATAGGAGAAGGGCAGATTTCCTCCCGCAAGCGCAAAAACAAGCCCGATCCTGGGCAGATAATCAATATGCTCCGCCACCTCGTAAGTAAGTCCGAGATCCATACCATACGCAAAAGGTCTCATCATAAGACAAAAATGCAGAATGGGAGCAAGACAATTTTTCACCACCTTGCCATGATATATCGTTACGCCGTCTTCCCTCCTTTCCACATGATCCACAATCTGGGTATATCCCTCAAAGCCTGTCCAATTTTTTTTGACAAACATGTCATTGTCCAGATAAGCCCGCAGTATCTGCACCTTTACTGGTTCTGCAAATACCAGGCCGCCCACTGACTGTATCCGGCCGCTGTTGTCTGTCTCATAAGAAGCCGATAGCTTTACCGTCGACGGAGCAATATCTGTCACCAGAGAAGAATTCATTTCCTGCTGCGTCACAGGCTCCGTGCGTTTCCCACCGTAAACGGCTTTCAGCTCCAGCAAATTACTTTTCAACCGACGGTCCGGCGTCACCAAGCCATCCACGCAGAAATTCCCGTCATGCTCTGTCTCGCCAAAATCACCGCCATACAGAAAGCCCTTCTCTGTCCATATGGCATGATCGCACCATTCCCAGACAAACCCTCCCATAAAACGCGGACTCTTGTCAATCTCCTTCCAGTAATCGCTAAGATCCCCGCTGCTGTTTCCCATGGCGTGGGAATACTCACACAATACATAAGGGCGAGTCTCCTTCTCATCCGCCAGAAATTCTGCAAAGGAGGACAGCGGCGGATACATCCGGCTTGCAATATCGATCCGATCCGTATAATATTCCGACTTGTCTGTACAGAACACGCCCTCATAATGAACCGGGCGGGAGTCATGTTTCCGGATATAGTCGGCGCCCTCATAAAACATTTTCCCATAGCTACTCTCATTGCCCAGCGACCATATCACCACACAGGTACAGTTCTTATCCCGCTCATAGAAATTGATCTCCCGATCCGCCACTCCCATATCAAAAAACCCACTGTCCGCATACTTCTGCCACAGCTTCAGATCGTAGCCGCCCTGTGAAGTGCACACGCCATGGGTCTCCACATCCGCTTCGTCCATCACATAAAACCCCCAGGCGTCACAGAGCTCATAGAACTGCGGCATATCTGGATAATGGGAGGTTCGGATGGCATTGACATTGGCCCACTTCATCAGCTTCAGATCTTCTATGGTATCCTCCACCGTCACGGACGCTCCCGTCCATGGACTCATCTCATGTCGGTTCACCCCCTTCAGCTTCACCGGTTCCCCATTGATCTGAAATACACCGTTCTCAATAGACACCCGGCGCAGTCCCACGCGCTGCAGGATCTTCTCCCTCAGTGTCCCAAGCATCACATCATACAGAACCGGCGATTCCGCCGTCCACGGGCTGGCATTTTCAATGACGATCCGGGCGCTTTTCTTCGGCTCCACCAGCCCCCGCTGCCCCTCAACCTCATAGGAAAAAGGACATTGGCTGAAATTTTCAATGGTTATAATCCCCGTTCCTTCCTCATAGCTTCCGGTAATCTTGAAATCCGTGATGTGAACATCTGGGCGGCGCAGCAGGTATACACTTCGGAAGATTCCGGTAAAACGGAACTTATCCTGGCACTCCAGGTAGCTTCCAGCGCACCATTTCAATACGATCACATCCAGTGTATTTTCGCCCGCATGCACCATGGATGTAATATCAAACTCATTGGTTGCATGGGATATCTGGCCAAACCCTGCCTCCTTGCCATTCACATAGACATAAAAAGCGCTGTCCACACCCTCGAAGACCAGATAATACCGTTCTGTCAGTTCCGCTATGGAAAATGTCCTGCGATAATGATACGCGGGATTCTCCCGGGGCACATAAGGCGGATCAAAGGGGAACGGGTAGCGGCTGTTGATATATTGAATCCTGTCATATCCATGCATCTGCACACAGGCCGGCACAGGAATCTTCTCTGTAAGCTCCTCGTTCAGCCCAACCTCCTCCAGACATGAATGTTCCCGGATCAGCCATTCTCCGTCCAGCGACTGGAACCTGTCGCTCTTCTCCCGGTCAATAATGCCATTTTTCAGTGTGATATCCTGTTCGCTGGAAAATGGCACATAATATGCCCTAGGAGACTCCGCTCCAATTCGTCGAAATGAAATATACTCTTTTCTCATACTAGAAAAACTCCTAACTAATTTTTAACTCTTGTTGACTCTTCGCCTGGTTTTTATTGATTTTATCCAGCCTATATTGTATACTTAAAATAATTAAGCCGATGGGCGGAAAGGAGAATCGTGCCTATGTCGTTTTATGATTTTGACGTCGATATTCATAACAAGATTGACCTATTTCACCAGGACAATTATACCTTTTTGCTTCATTTCCATAAATGCATTGAGCTGCTCTACATTGAGGACGGCGAAATGGACGTGACGGTTGGAACCATATCGCACACCTTCACCAAAGACGAGATTGCTTTTATCCCTCCTAATACCCCTCACAGCATCACCCGCAGCACCGCCAACAACATGGTGATCCTGATTCCGGAAAATTACTATCAGAAGCTTGCCGACCAGTATCATCTTTCCTTTAATTACTTTGCCTTGACCGATACCGCTATCAACCGCAAAATGTACCAGTTTATTCAGCTACTGGCAGAGTTGCGGGAGAATGAACTGGTGGTATCCGGAATTGTCTCTGCACTATTGGGGATTATCACACACACCTACTCCCTTACAGTATTCCCCGGCAAGGAATCCCAGCTGATCCTAGACTTCATCAAATACCTTGACGCACACTTTAACCAGCAGATTACTGCCACGGAGGTAGCCGAACATTTTGGCTTCAGTAAGACATATTTTTCCAAACTCTTCAACCGCTACTTCCACTGCAACTTTACAACCTACATCAATCGGCTCCGGGTATGCTATATCAACAACAATCTGGGTAAAAATGATAACAATAAGATTGATCTGGTGTTTGAATCCGGATTCTCCAGCCTGTCCACCTACTACGCTTTTCTTGAACGGGAGAAGACCAATCCATAACACGATTTCTGTCCCAGGTTCTCCATAATAAGACCAATGGAAAATGAAATCATCCGCAAAAGTGGTGAACTGCGCTTCTGCAGCTCACCATTTTTGCGGCCTGCTTACATTTCATTTAATCTCATAACTACCAAACTTCAGGATATCTCCCTCCAGTGTAAAGTACTTCATTGCGTTGATAGCCGTTCCCTTTTCCTCCAACAGACTGCTCAGCGTTGATGCGGCAAATATGTCATGGTTTGCAGACAAATTATTGAAATTCCTTACGCAGAAAGGCGTTACGTCGTTTTTGGCACTGCCTGCCGCACCATTTTGCACTGCGCCGAACGCATATACACCATTTACAGCATTCTCAGCGGTTCCCTCCTTGAACGCCAATCCGAAGGCAGCATGACGGTCGTTTGCCTGCACGGTACTTTCTTTTACATGGATCACAATATTTTCCAATGTCACTCCATTTTTTACCACGAAACCGATAACACCGTATCGATCCACCTGAGGCATCTCCTCCATTTCGATATAGAGATTCTCTATGGTCGCTCCGACAACACCTCTTGCCAGGAAGCCTGTATTCCTGGCATTACTGCCACTAAATGTCTGCCCGGAATCTGCTCCCGTCGACTGATAGTACAGTTTCCCATCCAGAACGGTTTCCCCGCCAACAATTCCAAGATTCTTCACAACAGAGGTGGCGGGCAGAATACTGAACATTCCTCCAAGTCCTGTCTGGACGTTATAGATTACATGACCTCTGCCATCAATGGTTCCGTACCAGCTCAATCTTGCGCCTTCATCACCGCCCGGTAGTCCTGTTCCATCATTGGCTATGCAGGGACTCATGGTAAACTCAAAATAATCACCGTCTTTATTGATATCTGCATCCAAAACAAAATAGCCATCCCGGTATTTATCTGTAGTAACAGTGGAGCCCACCTGACCCTCACGACTTCCCTTATAGTATTTGGTCTTGATCGCTTTAAAGTCATCCAGCGTACGGATCACCTTGGTCACCATCAGAAAATCCTGCATGTGGACCACGCCATCTTCTGTTGTTATCACCAGCTTATGTCGCCCGCCCAGCGCCTCGTCCTGCAGCGCATTTTCTGCTACGGTATACGTTTTACTCGTCTCGTCATATACAAATGCTGTTGTTTCTTTTCCGTCAATGGTCACAGTTCCTTCTTCAGTTACACTGTCATACGTGAATCCAGCTAGTTCAAAATCTGTATCCGGAAGAAATACGGAGGGAATATAGGTGACCCCTGTAATACTGCCACGTCCAAGGGCCGGCTTCTGTTGTGCGGCAGAGACCTGATGCCATGTGCCATCGATATCACCGTATACCTTCACATTTGAAGCTTCGATTTCTGCACCGCCGTCCAGATTCTTGATTCCCACCACCGCGTACTGTTCCGTCGCTGGTGCATTGGGACAGGATTTTATTTTGATGGTCACATCCTTCACGACCGGTGCTTTCTGTGCAGCGAATGCCAGAACACCGTAACGTGCCAGGCCAGGCACCTCGGCCATTTCGATGGTCACATTTTCCACCGTACCGCCATTCAGTCCTCTGGTCAGGAAACCAGTGTTCGCGCCCTTGTCACTTCTTCCCGCGATCATGTCGGCATAGGTCTTGCCACTTGTCTCCCAGGTGCCGTTCGACCAGAGGGTCTTTCCGGTGGTAATTGTCTTCCCGCCAACGAAACTGATATTTTTGATCACAGATCCTGCCGGCAGTCTTCCGAACACTCCGCCATAGCCTGTATCAATGTTGTAGACGCTGTACCCCCGTCCGTCGATGACGCCGTACCAACTTACCGCCTCATCATAATTATTGCCCATCAAAGCCAGTCCGTGACCGTCTTTGCTGAAGCCCACCGGCGACATGGTGAATTCAAACCGATCGCCGTCTGCGTTGATATCGCTTCCCAGCACGAAGTAGCCATCCCGGTACTG
>CAKSAI010000145.1 GCA_934434905.1 uncultured Lachnospiraceae bacterium
ACCACTTTCTGTGGCTGTGTTCAAAATGAACACGACCACATCTTGTGGATGGCTTTTGACCAATCCACAAGAACGGTGGGATTTACAAGAAAAATACCACTGTATGCAGAATTCGTCAAGAGGGTTTTAGAAAATTTATTGAAGTGAAGAGGGAATAGTATGACATATCTTGCGAGTGTAGGAATAACTAACGCGGTACTGGCCTGCATTTCCTGTTCAGAGAATGGACATAGGAAAGCCTGATGACAGCAAAACGACAACGATTTTTGCATAAAGAACATCGTGCACTACATTGATCATATATCTCTACAAAAACAGAAAACCGCCTACGCAGCGATTATTTTGTCGGGTGAACCGGCGGCAAAATAATCGGATGTGTTGCGAGGCGGTGAAGTCTTTTTTGTGAGACTCCACGGTGCGGTAGTGAAGAATAGGAACACCAAAATGATGGACTGCTTTTAGTTGTCTGCTTCAGCACTGAGAGGGAATCTTGTCTGCGATTTGCTTGAGAAAACGCAAATAAAGAGCCAAAAGATCATCTGGCAGACGCACCAGCGCAGCGGCAACTAAGTTCTGGGGCATTCCGTAAAAGGCTTCTGCAATGCCGCCAGTAATACAGGCGATGGTATCGCTGTCTCCACCCAGAGATACAGCAGTCCGCAAGGCATCTTCATAGTCAACACTCTCTAGAAATGCGATGATGGCTTCCGGTACAGTTTCCTGACAGCTTTCCACATGATGGTAGGTTGGTCGGATGTCGTCACAACTACGGTGCAGATTGTAATTAAAAGTCTGCTCGATGTAGTCCTGAATCTCCTGTTTGCTGTGACCAGTACGAGCTAGGAAGATAGCGGCTGCAGTGGACTGTGCACCTTTGATTCCTTCTGGATGATCGTGGGTTGTTTCGGAGGTTGCCTTGGCAATGGACAGGACGCTGTCTAAATCATCGAATAGCCAGCCTACGGAAGAGACCCTCATAGCAGAGCCATTGCCGAAACTTCCATAAGGCTCCGAACTATGCGTCCATAACCAACGGCGGAACTGGATCCCATACCCAGCGTTGGGATAGGCATGGCCCCATTTCTGCATGGCTTCTACGACGGTTTTCTTGGTGCTGTCTGGATTGCCGTGGCCTTGCATAACACCTTCTGCAACGGCAAGTGTCATAATAGTGTCATCTGTAAAAAAGCTAATAGGGCATAAAAGTGGAAAATCCTTGCGTTTGCAGTTATATGCATCAAATTCATAAGGACTACCAACGATATCGCCAAAAATAGCACCAAGCATAAAAATCCTCCGTTTCGACTAAGAGTAGTTTTTAGGAATTGTAACACACTCATTGAATCTTTTCAATATGACTGCAATAAGATTTCTGACCTGATTAGACAGATTGGAAAGGAATTGTTGACTTTTGATGTGGATATCTTATAATCAAACTATCAATAAAAAGGAGAGATCATTATGTGGGGATGTCCGGTGTGCAAAACGCAACAGGCAGATAAAAACGCTCAGTGTGCGGTCTGTGGCTATGATGTTAGTACCGATATGGAGCGTTATCCGACCTTGATCTGTGCGCAGAAGATGATGCCCTCCAATGCGGCAAAGGCCAGGGCCTATGCGGCTAAACAGAACAGTGTGCTGCACCCGAAGGTTCCAGTCAACCGGGCCGACGAAGCGGCAAAAACGGTGCAGGAATTTGAAGTCAGAGAACGGGTGCTCTTGAAATATTGCGGTGAAAAGGCAGAAGTAACGCTTCCGTTTGGTATCTGCGAGATTGGGCGAGGAGTGTTTTCTGGAAATGCGAAGTTGGAGCGAATTGTGATTCCTGGTTCTGTAAAGATGATTGCAGACAGTGCGTTCCGAAATTGTAAAAAATTGAGTGTTGTGGATTTTCGTGTGAGAGAAATGCCCAATCTGAGCGAAATTGCACCGAACGCATTTGCAAATTGTGAACGGCTAAACTATATTTGGTTCCCACATACATTAAAAAAGATTGGAAACCATGCGTTTGTCAATTGCTCCTCACTTACAGAAATTACGATTCCCGGCGGCGTGAAATGTCCGGAAGAAAGTGCGTTCGAAGGCTGCAGTCGATTGCGGTCGGTTATATTAAAAGATGGTGTGAGGGAACTGGGAAAGAGTGCATTTGCTGGATGCGAGCATTTGGAAACAGTGAAGCTCCCGGATACTTTGAAAAAGATTGGCGCATATGCTTTCTCGGAGTGCATGGAACTTCGGTCTATCCAGCTGCCCGATGCCCTGGAAGAAATCGACGATTGGGCATTTGCATTCTGCAAAAAACTGGTGGTCAAAAAGCCAGCAGGCCTGAAGGTGGAAGGAGAAAAGGTATACCAGGGCTGTCTTTCTGTGACTGCTGCAGAAAACTCTTTGAAAACAAAAGTGGAAAATACACAGGGGCGGAAAACGGAAGAGGCTGAAGAGAAAAATATACAGGAACCAAAAACTGCGAAACTAGAACCCCGAAATATGCAGGAACCGAAAGCAACGGAAGTCCAAAGCTCAACCATAACAAAGCGCCCTTTGAAAATTGAGCAGGGAAACAGGCTGGATAAGAAACCAATGGAACCCATAAAAATAATAGTATATGCGAAAATGGCTAGGGGTACCTGTGGTGAAAATCTGGTTTGGAGTCTGGATATAAATGGACTGCTGAGAATTGAGGGCACTGGAGAAATGCAGAACTATCGTTTTCTTTTTTCAAACACTCCATGGAAAGCTTATCGGGATAAAATCAAGCAGGTGGTCATCGAAGAGGGCGTGAAGTCGATTGGTGCGGCAGCATTCTGCCGTTGCGAAAATTTGCAGTACGTCAAACTGCCGAAGACGCTTAAATATATTGGCGACTATGCGTTCAGTGGCTGTACGGCGATGGAGACTATCCGGATTCCGGCCAATACAAAGACGATTCGAGCGACTGCGTTTCGAAAATGTACTACACGAGTTATACGCGAGCTAGTGATGTGAAATAACGGAAAGGGGAAATGAGCGATGTGGACATGCCCAATGTGCCACCGCACGCAAGAGGATACAGTAAGGGTTTGCTGTGAATGCGGGTTTGACAGCAGCGTCGACCGGGAACAGTACCCAACGCTTGTGCGAGCAAAAAGCGTGATGCCATCCAAGTGGGGACAACTGCTGGGAAGCCAGAGAGAACTGCAACAGCAAGTGCAGGCTGTGAAACAAGAAATGGAATCCTTGCGTGCAGAGGTTGTAACACTAGCTAAACGAGTTCAGCAGATTGAAACGCAAAAATGCTTGGTGTTGTCAGGGGCATATGTGAACCCCCAAAAAGAGGAAGCAGTGGCTTCTGCAGTCCTTGTGGAAACAGGTATGTGTGGAATCAATGTAAATTGGACGTTTTTTGTTGGTGATGGTCTGCTGCAAATCAAGGGTAACGGCGCAATGAAGGATTACCCCATAAAAATGGAATCGCCTTGGGAAAAATATAAAAATCAAATCACAAAAGTACAGGTAGAATCTGGAATTACAACCATAGGACTCAATATGTTTGAGGAATGTGAAAATCTTCGTAGTGTACAGATGGCCGATACGGTGCAGACAATACAAGGTTCTGCGTTTAAAGGTTGCAAGCACCTGTCGGAAGTCCGGCTATCGGCAGCTATTCAGGAGATTGGAAGGGAGACGTTTAGTGGTTGTGAAGCATTGACGGAAATTGAACTGCCAAATGGGCTAAAAGTGCTTGACCTTGGTGTATTTGCGGGATGCAGGAATTTGTGCAAGGTGATCTTGCCGGAAGGACTGAAAAAAATTGGACCATATGCATTTCTGCATTGTACAGCTCTTGAGGTTGTACGCATTCCACGAAGTATAGAAAATATTTCTCCAGAAGCTTTTGAGGACTGTCCAGCAAGACGTTACAGATGATGTAGGCATCATCGGATGCAAAAACAAAACAGTAAAAATTATGAAATAAGGGGAGAGCAATATGGAAAGATGTCCTATCTGTGGAGGTTCATTCCGAGACAAAGAATGGATTTGCTCGGCCTGTGGCTATGATGCCAGTGCAGACTGGATGCGCTACCCGACTTTTGTTTACTTAAAAACGATTGAGAATGTAAGTTTGAAAAAGAAAACGGAATCGACTATGAGCGCACAGGAGGTTCAACAGCGAGTTCGGGAACGAATTCGGGAAATTCAAACGAAAAAAAACGAAACAAGGGAGCAAGTTTTTTCTACGAAAATGGATTTAAAAAAAAGAGACACGCTACAAAGTCAAATGCACTGTAGTTCTGAAGAAAAGGAACTGGTACAGTCTGGCGAATGTGGAGATATGGGGGAAAATGTAAAATGGTCGTTTTTTGATGATGGTCTGCTACAAATTGAAGGCATCGGCGCGATGAGAGACTACGTTGAGTTTATGGAGTGGGGAACACCATGGAAGAAATTTAGAAATCAAATCACACAGGTGGAGGTGAAGCTAGGGGTCACTGAAGTGGGAGAGTGCGCCTTTTGCAATTGTAAAAATCTTTGGAAAGTACAGTTGGCAGACAGTGTGCAGAAAATTCATGGGTGGGCGTTTGAGGGTTGTGAACAGCTGACAAGTCTTCGACTTCCGACGTCTATGCAGGAAATTGGAAAATATGCCTTTGGATATTGTAAAAATCTTACAGAAATCAAGCTACCGGAGGGGCTCGAAAAATTGGATGAATGTGTGTTTGTAAACTGCATCCATTTACAAAGTGTAATTCTGCCGGACGGATTGAAAGTGATTGCACGATTGGCATTTGGAAAGTGTACGGCACTCAAAAGTGTTTGTGTTCCCCGAAGTGTGATAGATATCCATCCACTAGCTTTTGAAGGTTGTCAGGCAAAAAGCATCCAATCGAATGAAACTAAAATAGAAGTAGTTAATAAAACAGAAGACAAGCAGGAAACGTCTATGAAGGAAGAAACGAGTTATTACGATGAATTGTTGGCGATTCTGAATAAACGCCGATAAAAGAGTTTTGGTTGAGACAACAGGGAGGAAAAAACAACGAAAAAATCTCAGATAAAGAACGCAGAAGGAGAAAAAATTGATATGGAACAGTGCCCCATCTGTGGCGGTCCATTCCGAGACAAAGAATGGATTTGCTCGGCCTGTGGCTATGATGCCAGTGCAGACTGGATACGCTATCCGACTTTGACCCGAAGCGGAAAGATTTCGTGCCGACGGCATACCGCACCTACACTTGTGGAGAAGAAAACGAACAGCTTCTATTTTCAGAACGAACAGGAAAGCTCAATCCAGAAGGATCCCAATGCGTGGTGGAAGCAGAATGGGTGGGACTTTGATACCCTGAATGCAGAGGAGGTTCAACAGCAGGTTCAGAAGCGAATCCAGGAAATTCAGACAGAAAAGCGCGAAATGCGGGAACGAGTGCAGAGGAAAATCCAAACAGTACAAAATCAAATGCGCAGTGAATTTTCAGCGCAAGAACTAGAAAAACCAAAGAAAAGCGTGATTGTGGTCCAAAATGGCATATGCGGAACTTCTGCAAGATGGACACTTTATAATGACGGTACAATATGGATCGAAGGCAATGGGGCAATGAAGGATTATGGCACACTTATTACCAATATGCCATGGAAAAAGTTTCGAAATGAAATTACATCTGCGGTAATTGAAAAAGGAATCACGGCCGTTGGAAGCGGTGCGTTTTTAAAGTGTAAAAATCTAAGCAGAGTTTGGATGGCGGATACGGTACAAGAGCTTCATGGCTATGCATTTCAGAACTGTAAGAGTTTGAAAAAAGTCCGAATGTCGTCAGAACTCCAAACGATAGGAAACTGCGTATTTGAAGATAGTGCACTGGAACATATTGATATTCCATTCGGCGTGACTTCTATTGGCTCTGGTGCCTTCTCAGGGTGTCGTCTAATCGAGAACATTGAGTTGCCTGCAAAGATCGAGAAACTGGAATCTTGGACGTTTGCATATTGCTACAAACTGCGAAATGTTTCTTTGCCAAGTGAAGTCAAAAGCATTGAGTCGCATACATTTCATATGTGCAGTGCTTTGAAGCAAATTGTGATACCGGCGAGTGTAAATAAAATTGCATCATGGGCATTTGAATATTGCAGGGAATTAAGAACGGTAGTGCTTCAGGGAACGAATTGTAAAATCGCGAGTGGAGCCTTTGAAAAATGTCCGGCAGAAATTTATCATGCATAATGTGGGTGCAAGTCAGCCTGCAACATGTGCAAGAGCAAAACGGCGCTCGGTAAAATAACAAATTATAAAGAGAGGAGCAAGAAATATGAAACAATGTCCCGTCTGTGGCAACATATTACAAGCCATAGATATGATTTGCTCAACTTGTGCGTTTGATAGCAGTGCAGACAAGGAACAGTACCCAACACTGACCGTGCCGAAGAAACAGTGCCAAAGCAGAAAAGAGTGGAAAGCGCAGTATGAGCAAAACAGAGTGGATGTTGGAACGATATTTTATAAACTCGGCGACGATGATACAACGCTCTATGTAAAATTCGGTGTGACACATATTAAAGAACAAGATGTCGAGAGCGGGGTAAAACGGAGCGTGTGGCGGGTTGGAGCGAATAAAACAGATGAAATAAGAAAAGTAAAAAGGATCGTATTGCCTGACACGGTGATAAAAATCGGTGAGAATGCGTTTACAACTTGTTATCGTTTAGAAGAAATTGTGTTGGGATTTAATATCTGGGAAATTGAGGAAAGTGCGTTTTGGCACTGCCATCATTTGCGTATAGTTCAACATTTTGACAATGGGTATGAAAAGAACGGTCCAATCAAAATTGGCAACTGGGCTTTTGCAGGATGCGAAAATTTGGAAGATGTCCTATTAGGAAATTCTATAATTGAAATTGGTATAGGAGCATTCAGCGGTTGTAAACGTTTACACAGGGTCGATTCTTTGGATCAGACGAAAAAAATCAAAAGCCGAGCTTTTGAGGAATGTGCGGCTTTACAGGACATCACGTTTCCAGAAAAAATCACATATATGGCATGGAATGCGTTTTCCGGTTGTCCGGCGGCGTTGGAAGTGGCTGCGAAGAAAGCAGCTGTCGGCATAAAAAACCAAAATCGGTTTGAAATAGACAGAGGAAAGCTTCTGGGCTGTTATGGCGGAGGACGTGTGGTGTCCGTGCCGCACGGCGTCAAGGTGATTGGAGAAAAGAGTTTTTATCAAAACGATACGGTAGAAGAAGTGACCTTGCCGGAAGGTGTAGTGGAAATCAAACCGGAAGCATTCAGAGGATGCTCAAAGCTTCATCGAATCCAATTGCCGGAAAGCTTAGAAAAAATCGATTCAATTGCATTTGGTGACTGTAGCAGTCTGCAGGAGGTCCAGATTCCAGAGCGAGTACAGGTTGTTCAGAATGGTGTTTTCAGTGGATGTAAAAGCTTGAAAATGGTTCGGCTTAGTAAAAACACAATAGAATTGCAGGATTTTGCATTTTCCCAATGTGAAACTTTAACACAGATCGATGTACCAAATAGTGTGGTGAAAATTGGACCGGATGCATTTTCTTGGTGTACAGCTCTGACGCAGATCCATCTTCCGGATAGCGTA
>CAKSAI010000146.1 GCA_934434905.1 uncultured Lachnospiraceae bacterium
ATACTGGAAGGCCGCTTCCATGGTGATACCTTCGCTCTCTCCCTTAAAATAGATCACGTCGGTAACGGCCTCGTTATTTTTATTCAGATCCTTCACAAAACCGATGATACCGTCAGGCTCATGGAATTCAATATGCTCCTTCTCCGGCCCCCGCTTGTCCTCATAGATGATCTTCAGCTTGGGATTCAGATAGGCAGTCTCATGGAGACGGCTCTTGACCTCGTCCTCCTTGAATCTGGTCTTCTCAAAGATCTCCGGATCGGGCAGGAAATTGATCCGGGAGCCTGTCTTCTTCGTCTTGCCGATCTTGGGAAGCAGGCCATCCTCCAGTTCAATGACCGGAACACCGCGCTCATAGCGGTCGTGGTGGATATAGCCATCCTGGCTCACCTGAAGATCCAGATAGGTGGACAGTGCATTTACCACAGAAGAACCCACACCGTGAAGACCTCCGCTGGTCTTATACGCTCCTTCCTCGAATTTGCCTCCGGCATGAAGCGTGGTGAATACCAGCCGTGCCGCCGACATGCCCTTCTCATGCATGCCAACCGGAATCCCTCGTCCATTGTCCTCCACCGTACAGGAGCCGTCCGCCTCCAGTGTCACCCAGATGGTATCACAGGCTCCGGCCAGATGCTCGTCCACAGAGTTGTCCACGATCTCATAGATCAGATGGTTCAAGCCCTTTCTGGAGACACTGCCGATGTACATCCCCGGCCGTTTGCGCACCGCCTCCAGCCCTTCCAATACGGAGATACTGCTGGCGTCATAGGTTTGGTTCTTTGCCATGTCTGTCGTTCCTTTCAACTATTACAGAATATTTGTTCGCACTCATTATTTTTCCAGTATACCACAAGATGTGGTATTTTGCAAAAGAAAAATCCACTAAGTCATCTTCACAGCCCGGCATCTTCGCACAAAATACACGATCTCCGCCACCGCCGTAAAAGCCCAGGAAAATACATACATCAGATACAGCGACTCAATGGTTCTGAAATATGCAAACACGGTGTAGATCCAGAGCAGCCGGAATCCTACCGATCCCAGGGTGACGATGATGGTGGGAACGGTGGTTTTTCCAAGGCCCCTGGCTGCCGCGATGGAGCAATCCATAAAGGCACTGACTCCATAAGACAACGCCATGACGGACAGCCGCCGGATCCCCGCCTCCACCACTGCACTCTCATTGGTAAAAAGTGAGAGAAACGGGTACCGGAATAGGTATATCCCGACTCCCAGAATCAGTCCGACCAGCAGGGAGTACAACAGGCAGATGCGGTAGCTTTTCCATATCCGCTCCTTCTTCCTTGCACCGTAGTTCTGGGCAATAAAGCTGGCGCAGGCCGTGTAGAAGGCCGCCATCATGTCGTAGACCAGCGGATCTGCATTCGCCGCGGCGGAATTGCCCTCCACCATCACATGATCGAAGGAATTGACGCTGGCCTGGACGAATAAGTTCGCCACGGCAAAGAGCGCATTCTGAAAGGCAGAGGGAAGCCCAATCCTCACAATGCGTGAAAGCTTATCTCCATCGATGCGCAGGCAGGAAAATCGCAGGGCGAAAGCCTCCTGACTGCGGAACAACAGCGCTATGACTAACAAAGCAGAAATATATTGGGAAATAATGCTGGCAATGGCGACACCCGCCACCCCAAGCTGACAGACGATCACAAAAAACAGGTTCAGGATCACATTGATAATACCTGCAAAAAGCAGATAGTACAGCGGCCGCCTGGTATCCCCTGCAGCGCTCAGCACAGCGTTTCCGAAATTATACAATGCCAGAGCCGGCGCTCCCAGAAGATAGATACGCAGATAAAGAACCGCACCTCCCATAAGCTCCTCCTTGGTATGGAGAAGCGAAAGGATTCCTTCTGTGAAGGCAATCCCGAACAGCATCAACAATATGCCAACCGCCAGGCAGAGAATCGCCGCGGTATGTACGGTACTCTTTATCTCTTTTTCGTCCCTGGAACCAATATAGAGAGCCGTCAGGGCATTAACGCCGCTGGCAAGCCCGATCAGAAGGCCGGTAAACAGCGTGACCAGAATGCTGGTGGAGCCCACGGACCCCAGCGCGATAGGGCCCGCAAACTTTCCAACCACTGCCACGTCCGACATGTTGAACACCACCTGAAGGATGTTCGAAAACATCAACGGCACGCTGAATACCAGTATTTTCTTCCACAAGGATCCCGTACAGAGATCCATCTCGTACTTCTTTTGCATTGCTTCTTCCGTCCTTTTCCGGTAAAACCGAACTGTCTTGTGTATCACGTATTTTCTGTAAACAACTATACTCGTTTCGAACGAAATCTGCAATACCTTATTGGTGTGAATAGTAATATCTCGCTACTCCACCACTACGCCCTTCTGCAGCATGATATTGGCGTACAGGGCGGATTCCCCGGTGGCAATGATGGCGTATGCCTTCTTAGCCTCCTCATAGAACTGAAACCGCTCGATCTGCCCGATACATGCTTTACCACGGGCATCGTGACGCTCCACGATCTCCTGATATGTATCCCAGATAGGTGTCTCTACATCATCGCCCGGCATGACCTCCATCAGGTTCACCGGATGCTCTACGTAGGTGTCCAACGGGAACACCTTCAGGATAGCATCTAAGAGCTCCGGCACACCGTGTCCGTCACAGCGGATGACGATGGCATCCTTTCCCATGGTCTCCGCCGGAAAATTACCGTCGGAGATAACCAGGCGGTCGCTGTGTCCCATCTCGCATAATACCTTTAAGAGTTCGGGGGATAAGATTTTGGGTATTCCTTTTAACATTTGTTACCTCCTACCACAAGTTTGGGCAAGGGCGATGTCTGCCTTCACATTCACCGCCCTTGATCGTTTCTTTATTGTCTTATTTTATTGTCTTATAGATCGGTCCATATGCCTGGCAGGCTCTGAAGTCCTGGCCTTCCTTATTCTGACCGAAGGCATTCCAAGCAGCCGGACGGAAGATCTTCTCTTCCGGCACGTTGTGCATAGCAACCGGAATTCGCAGCATGGAGCACAGGGTGATCAGATCAGCCCCGATATGGCCGTAGCTGATGGCTCCGTGGTTGGCGCCCCAGTTGTTCATCACATCATAAGCCGTCTTGAAGGCTCCCTCACCGGTGGTTCTGGGTGCGAACCAGGTGCAGGGCCAGGTGTAATCCGTGCGCTTCCACAGCACATCGGTCACCTCATCCGGCAGCTTCACCGTCCAGCCTTCTGCAATCTGCAGCATGGGTCCTAAGTTCTTCACCAGATTCAGACGGATCATGGTAACCGGCATCTCTGCATCCGTCACGAAGCGTGAGGAATATCCGCCGCCTCTAAAGTATCCCAGATCCGCATAGTTCCAGGTTACGGCATCCATGATGGCATCCTGGTCTTCCTTCGTCACCTCATACCAGGGCTTCATCACGGGATTCCCGTTGGCATCCTTGGCCTTGCCGCAGGCATCCAGACAAGCAGCGCCGGAATTGATCAGATGGATAAATCCTCCGGCTTCCTTGGCCTTACCCGTAAGCTCATAGCCACCTGTGGCCTTTCTTACTGCCTCCGGGCTCCAGTAGGTACGCACATCTGCAAAGATCTGGGCTGAATTGGTAAGCAGCTTACAGAACAGCATGCCCAGGCCGTTTAACACATCATTCTCAGTAGCCAAAACATATGGTTCCCTGGCTCCGTTCCAGTCGAAGGAGGTATTCAGAAGCGCCTCCGGATAATCGCAGTTGGGATAGAAGTCTGTCCACTGCCGCTGCCCCTGGAAGCCTGCTGCGATGGCATTATGACCTACCATCTCTTCCTCACAACCCTTAGGCAGATTGGGATTGCCATTCATCAGATCCTTGATGATGCACATCATCTTTACAACAAATTCCCAATCACCGTCCTTCTGCTCACGGGTTCTCTGCAGTTCTTCCGGATTCTTGTCAAAGCCTTCCTTACACTTTTCCTTCGTCCAAGCCAGAGCCTTCTGATACTCTGCTTCGTCATAGATGCCTTCCGTCATACGGCGGATGACTTCCACCTCATCCACGGACTCCACACGCATACCAAGATATTCTTCAATAAACGCGGGATCGATGATAGAACCGCCGATTCCCATGGTTACGGAACCGATCTGCAGATAGGACTTTCCACGCATGGTTGCCACTGCAACAGCTGCGCGTCCAAACCGCAGCAGCTTCTCCTTCACGTCTTCCGGAATAGCTGTATCGTCTGCCTCACATACATCATGACCATAGATACCGAACGCCGGCAGGCCCTTCTGCGCATGTGTAGCCAGCACAGAAGCCAGATAGACAGCTCCCGGACGCTCCGTACCGTTGAAGCCCCAGACTGCCTTGATGGTCATAGGATCCATATCCATAGTCTCTGCACCGTAGCACCAGCAGGGTGTCACGGTCAGGGTAATGTCCACACCCGCCTTCTTAAACTTGTCTGCACAGGCAGCCGCCTCAGCCACACGGCCGATGGTAGTGTCGGCGATGATGACCTTCACCGGCTCACCGTTGCTGTACTTAATATTCTCCTCGAATAATTTTGCGGCGGACTTCGCCATATTCATGGTCTGGTCCTCCAGGGATTCCCGAACCTTCAAGGCTCCTCTTCTGCCATCGATGGTGGGACGGATCCCGATCACCGGATAATCCCCGATCAATCTTGATTTTGCCATAATTACATTCCTCCTTCTTGTTAGATGCATCAGCCGTGAAACGGTTCGCTCTACTCTCCCCGCATATCATCGGCCATTTTGGATGATTCAATCTTTTTATCACCCTGTTTTTAGTGCAATTATACTATTTTTTTATGGGTTCGTCAATATGTTTAAAGCGAAACGGTTCGCTTTTGTTGTCAAAGCCATTTATCCATAACTCTTCTCAAAGCTTTCGAATAGAATGTCCCTTGCGTATCTCAATGCTGAAATTCACCTTCATCGGTGCGTCCTGGTTCTCATGCTCGATGCGGCGCAGCAGAAGTTCCACCGCCTTCGCGCAGATCTGCTCCATGGGCTGCACTGCGATCCATATCTTGGGCCGCACCACGCGTGAGACGATCAGATCGTCAAAGCCGACAATGGAAATATCCTCCGGCCAGGAGAGCTCCGACTCGTTGACCGCCATGATTCCTCCCAGGGTTGTCTCATAATTCCCCAGGAAAACCGCTGTGGGGCGGTCAGCCATCTGAAGCAGCTCCTTCATGCTCTTGTATCCCAGCTCAAAGGAATGGCGCCCCAGCCGCTCATATCCTGCCGGAATCGGCAGTCCTGCCTCATTCATGGCATTCCGATACCCGGCCACACGATCAATGCCGGAATATTCCACATCGGAGGAGATCACTGCTATCTTCTCATGATTGTTCTCGATCAGCAGCTTCACAGCACGGTAGGCGGCTGTGCGGTTATCAATTCCAACGAAATCAAATTCTTCATCCTGGAAGGAACGGTCCACCAGTACTACCGGAACATTGGCCTCTCTGGCCGGCTTCATAAATCTGCCGCTGATATTGACGGGAAGGATCAGGATTCCATCCACTTTTTTATTCAACAGGAAGCGAAGGTTCTGCTCTTCAATTTCCTGATCATTAGCAGAATCGCAGATCAGAAGGCCATATCCCATCCTTCGAAGTTCATTTCCGATATAGTGAAGCATACTCCCCACAAAGAAGCTCTCGATATCGTAAACCATAACTCCAACCATTTTTGTCTTATTCGTCACCAGTCCTCTGGCAATCTCGTTGACTTCATAGTGCAGAGCATCGATAGCCTCCTCGATCAATTCCCTGTTCTGTGGGAGCACATTTCCTCCGTTGAGGTATTTTGATATGGTAGCAAGGGATAACCCTGTGCGGTTTTTAATATCACGAATGGTAGCTGGCATAGGTTTTGTTCTGTATTCCGCGTCCTTGTTAAGAGGGTACGGAAACCCTTTCATTATTTTTGTCCGATATTGTTAAGTATAATAGAAAAAAGAAATTTATGCAACCGACTGCCGGATAGATTTTAAGAATGGTAACACCATTCATGCTCATGCCGGCCAAATTCAATCCGTGGAATTTCCCCTTCCGGGGTCTCGATTACGCAAAACATCCCAAACGGCAGTGTTCCCATGGGATATCTGTGGTCTGAGCATACATTCCCAATCACCGGTATTCGAAGTTTCTTAAAGAAATCTTCCAGAAGCTTTTCAATTGTCCACAATTGACCGCTACCGCTGCTTTTCTCTGCCGAACCCGACGTGTCCATCGCCACACCGCTACAGTCCGTAAAATCCCCAAGCAAGATGCCACGGACGCCCTGAAACACCCCGGCATACTGCATTTGCATCAAATACATATGGATTCTCGAAACACTCTCACCGATATCCTCCAGAAAAAGAATCTTTCCATCTGCATTTGGCGCATAAGGCGTGCCAAGGGAACGAGCCAGAACTGAGAGATTTCCGCCTGTCAGAATTTCCTGTGCATACCCCGGGACAAGTACTCTTAGCTTCTCTCCGGGAGGATTTTCAAAGACCCAGGACGCATTTCCACTCAAAGCTGTGAACAGACTCCGCAGCATATACTCTTCCGAAATCTTCAAGCGGCTGTCTTTCTCCTGTTCTGCATGCTTTTCCGACTCAATACCGCATGCGTCCATCCTTGTCTGCCGACAAAGATCAGGCTTCACCATAGGCCCATGAAAGGTAACCAGACCGCAATACCTCTGCAACACTGTATGAAGGCTGGTTACATCGCTGTAGCCCACAAATATCTTGGGATTGCGGCGGATACAATCATAGTCCAGATACGGAAGCACCTGGGAGCTTCCGTATCCGCCGCGGACACAGAATATTGCCTCCACTCCCGGATCCGCAAACATATAGTTTATATCGTTTGCCCGATCTATGGCTGTTCCGGCCAGATAACCATAGAGATTATCGTCGCGTTTTAGGCTCTCTCCGGTTATCACCCGAAAGCCAAGACTTCTAAGGCAGATCTCACAGTTTCTGCGCTCCTGTGGTGTCACCGGTGATGCAGGCGCAATAAGCCCTACACAGGTACCGGGGGCAAGTGGTTGCGGATATATCATAAGAGCTCTTCCTTCTGATGCTTTTGTTTAGACCTATGCTATATTCGCCGGGGTTATTCCGGTAATTTTTCATAACCCAACCACCCACCGACATATAATAAAGCAACGCCCCTCCCAAGGAGCTCCCATGAGTCCCATCCTGTTCCCTAATGCAACCGCATCGGCAAGTCAAAGTCTTCCGGGGTCAACGCCACTGACCGCAGACATCGATACTTTCCTTGCACAATACGCCCCGGAATTCATCCAGATTCGCCGCAGACTCCATCAACTGGCGGAGCTCTCCACTCTGGAATACGAGACAGGCCGTTATATCTGCAGCCTGCTTACCGATTGGGATATTCCCTATGAATATCCGGTCGCCGACACCGGCCTTATCGCTACCATTCACGGTAAGGCTCCCGGCAAAACCATCGCACTGCGGGCCGACATGGACGCGCTTCCGGTCTTCGAGGATGAACGCTGCCCCTTCCATTCCTTAAACCCCGGTGTTATGCACG
>CAKSAI010000147.1 GCA_934434905.1 uncultured Lachnospiraceae bacterium
AAGGTATTCGGCATCGATCCCAAGGTAGCCTTCTTAAGCTATTCTACCCTGGGTTCCGGCAAGGGCGAGGATGTTGACAAGATGCGCAATGCTGCTGCAAAGGCTAAGGCGAAGCGCCCGGATCTGGCTATCGAGGGTGAGATCCAGTTCGATGCGGCCGTATCCCCCAGAGTGGCTCGTACCAAGTGTCCGGACAGCCCGGTGGCTGGTCATGCCAACACTTTTGTTTTCCCGGATATCAATGCCGGAAATATCGGCTACAAGATCGCACAGCGTCTTGGTAACTTTGATGCGTACGGCCCGATCCTCTTAGGATTGAATGCTCCCATCAACGATCTGTCCAGAGGCTGCAACGCGGAGGAGGTATACTCCATGGCAATCATCACAGCAGCTCTGGCGGAGGATGACGAGGATGTGAGCATAGAGGCAGCGGCTTCGCGTGAAGAGCCGCCGTTCCCCGGATTCTCTTCCTATAAGAAGATACGATAATCGTAATTATTCAGAGCCAAGGCAATTTACATAAAATATCGGAATCATGCTTGCGTGAACGAAGATATTTTTGAGGCAGAAAGGGCCTCTGTGTATTTTACATGCCATATCAGGCAGGAGTTGTCCTGCATGGACGGCATGGGGATGCACAGGGGCTTTCTTTGCAAAAAATTATGGTTGATTTCTAACCGGACATATAGTATATTTTGATATAGGTATTTTCCAGAATGCAAAATTGCCCTGCACGCAGGGGGAAAGGAAGAATTTCATGCAGGAAATGGTCAAAGTAGCGGTGGATGCCATGGGCGGTGACAATGCCCCCGGCGAACTGGTGAAGGGCGCGGTGGATGCTGTTACGATGAGAAAAGAGATCAAGGTGTTTCTGGTGGGTCAGGAAGCCGTAGTTCGGGAAGAACTGGCGAAATACACTTACCCGGAAGACCAGATCGAGGTTGTGGATGCCCCGGAAGTCATTGAGACAGCGGAGCCGCCGGTGATGGCAATCCGGAAGAAGAAGCAGTCATCCATTGTGATGGGTATGAATATGGTAAAGCAGGAGCAGGCGGATGCCTTTGTGTCAGCCGGAAGCTCCGGAGCGATTCTGGTTGGCGGACAGGTTATCGTAGGAAGGATCAAGGGAGTAGAGCGCCCGCCGTTGGCGCCGTTGATTCCTACGGAGCGCGGCGTGTCATTGCTGATCGACTGCGGAGCCAATGTGGACGCACGGCCGTCCCACCTGGTGCAGTTTGCGCAGATGGGCTCCATATACATGGAAAATGTTGTCGGCGTGAAGAAGCCGAAGGTCGCTATTGTCAACATCGGCGCAGAGGAGGAGAAGGGGAATGCCCTGGTGAAGGAGACGTTTCCTCTGCTGAAGGAGTGCCCCGGCATCAATTTTGTAGGCAGTATAGAGGCGCGGGATATTCCCCACGGGGAAGCGGACGTCATCGTCTGCGAGGCTTTTGTGGGAAATGTAATTCTGAAGCTCTATGAGGGAACTGCATCCGCGCTGATGGGAGTGGTGAAGCAGGGCATGATGACGAGCTTAAGGAGCAGGATCGGTGCATTATTGGTGAAGCCGGCTTTGAAGAAGTCGTTGAAGGCCTTCGACGCCTCGGCTTACGGCGGAGCGCCGTTATTGGGACTCAAGGGCCTGGTGGTGAAGACACATGGAAGTTCAAAAGCACAGGAAGTGACGAATTCGATCATTCAGTGCGTTACCTTTAAAGAACAGCAGATCAATGAGAAGATCAAGAAAAATATTGGAATATCTTCCGAGGAAGATTAGAAAGGAAAAAAGATGGAATTTGAAAAGTTGAAGAAAATTATTGCGGAAGTACTGAATGTGGATGAGGAAGAGATCACCATGGAAACGACCTTCGTGGACGACCTGGGTGCGGACTCACTGGATATCTTCCAGATCATTATGGGACTGGAAGAAGAGTTTGATATCGAGATCGCCAACGAGGACGCTGAGAAGATCGTTACCGTAGGAGATGCGGTGGAGCAGATTAAGAACGCTTTAAATTAAGTTAACAGTTCAGCCAGACCGACACCGGTTCTATAAAACGTGACCCAGGGCACCTTCTCTTGCCGCAATGCGGCAATTCACCTTGTGCTTGCACGAATTTATAGAACCGGTATCGGTCTGAGGGCGTGGGCTGAACTTCTAGGAAGTGGCAGGAAAAATGAATAATAAAATTATTGAATTTCAGGAAAAAATAGGATATCAGTTTCAAAATGTGAGACTGTTGGAGCTGGCGCTGACGCATAGCTCTTATGCAAATGAAAATCGGCGGGGGAAGCTTGCGAACAATGAGCGTCTGGAATTTCTGGGAGATGCGGTGTTGGAGCTTGTGAGCAGTGACTTACTGTATGAGAAGTACCCCCAGAGGCCGGAAGGAGATCTGACGCGGATTCGTGCAAGCCTGGTATGTGAACAGACACTGGCATTCTGCACCAGGGAGCTGGAGCTTGGAAAGTATCTGCTTCTGGGAAAGGGCGAAGACCTGACCGGAGGGCGGGAACGCAAGTCCGTACTGTCGGATGCACTGGAGGCCGTGATCGGCGCTGTTTATCTGGATGGTGGTTTTGCTAATGCAAAAGAGTTTATTTACAAATTTGTGCTGAATGACATGGAGCATAAGCAGCTCTTTTTTGATAGCAAGACTATCCTGCAGGAAGTGGTACAGGGACAGCATGAGGGCGAGATCAGCTATCGGCTTGTGGATGAATTCGGGCCTGACCATGACAAGAAATATGTGGTGGAGGTTCAGGTAGGCGACAAGGCTTTGGGCCGTGGAGAGGGAAAAACGAAGAAGAATGCAGAGCAGGAGGCGGCATATCAGGCGTTGTTGCTTATGAAGAAAAGAGGCGTTGCGTTAGAGGGGCATGCTCACTTGGTTACCAAGGAGGAAATATGTATTTAAAAAGTATTGAGGTGCATGGTTTTAAATCCTTTGCAAATAAGATCGTGTTTGAATTTCATAACGGCATCACCGGAATCGTGGGGCCAAATGGCAGCGGTAAGAGCAATGTGGCGGATGCGGTGCGCTGGGTGCTGGGAGAGCAGCGGGCGAAGCAGCTTAGAGGTGCCAGCATGCAGGACATTATTTTTGCCGGAACGGAGAATCGCAAGCCCCTAAGCTATGCCTATGTAGCGATCACGCTGGACAATGCGGACCGGCAGCTGAATCTGGACTACAACGAGGTTACCATCGCACGTCGGGTATATCGCTCCGGTGAGAGTGAATATCTGATGAATGGTGCGCCCTGTCGTTTGAAGGACGTCAACGAGCTGTTTTACGATACCGGTATCGGTAAGGAAGGTTACTCCATCATCGGGCAGGGTCAGATTGAGAAGATCCTAAGCGGTAAGCCGGAGGAGCGGCGTGAGCTCTTTGACGAGGCAGCCGGGATCGTGAAGTATAAGCGGCGCAAGGCCACCGCCCAGAAGAAGCTGGAGGATGAGCGGGCCAACCTGGTGCGTGTCAACGATATCCTGGCCGAATTGGAGAAGCAGATCGGGCCGCTGGAACGTCAATCCGAGAAGGCGAAGATCTATCTGAAGAAAAAGGAAGAACAGAAGACCTACGATGTGAATCTTTTTCTCATGGAAGTCTC
This sequence comes from uncultured Lachnospiraceae bacterium, assembly GCA_934434905.1. GTDB lineage: Bacteria > Bacillota > Clostridia > Lachnospirales > Lachnospiraceae > 14-2. The sequence continues at coordinate 3,613 of CAKSAI010000147.1, forward strand.
CCGCATGGAGAAGCAGCTTGACGAGGTCGGAGAGAAGATCGTCGTTGCAGACCGGGAATATCAGGATTCTAACACCTCCTTTGAGCGCATAAAAAAACAGTATGAGAAGACGGAGCAGGATATGGAGACCCTGGAGGGGGCCATCAGCCTGGTCCGGGAGGAGCTTGGCAATACCAGTGTGCTGAAGGGCAAGCTGGAGGGCCAGATCAATGTATTGAAGGAACAGATCCACGGGGCAGAGCAGAATGAGGAGCATTTTGCCAGCCGCCGGGAAGTAGTGCTCAAGGATAAGGCAGAACGGGAAAGCGAGCTTGCAGTCTACGAGGAGCAGGCGAAGGAGCTGGAGCAGCAGCTTGCTGCGGCCGGGGAGAAGCGCGACGCTGTGATGGAGCGTTATTCCAGAGTTGCCGGAGAGATCGCCCGCTGCCAGGAGGGCATAGAACAGGGCAAGAATGAGATCATCGAGCTTCTGAACAACAAGGCGTCTACCAAGGCACGTATGCAGCGGTATGACACCATGATGGAGCAGGTGAATATCCGCAAGGCTCAACTGAGTAAGCGTCTTCTGGAGCGCAAGGGCGAGGAAGAGACGTTAAGCGCCATGGTGGCGGATGCAGACCGGGCATTTGAAGAGGTAAATCAGCATTATACGAAGCTGACGGAGGAGGAGCAGAGGCTTACCCTTAAGCGCCGCGAATGGCAGGAGAAGCTGGAGGAGGTTCGCCGGAAGCTGGAGGAGGACACCACAGGCTATCACAGGGAGCAGTCCAGACTGGAATCCATGATGAACATTGCGGAGCGCTATGACGGCTACGGCAACAGCATCCGCCGTGTCATGGAGTGCCGGGAGAAGGAGCCTGGGATCCTGGGCGTTGTGGCGGATCTCATCAAGGTGGAGAAGACGTATGAGGTTGCCATCGAGACGGCTCTCGGCGGCAGCATCCAGAATATCGTTACCGCAGAGGAGGATACCGCCAAGCGCATGATCCAGTATCTGAAGCAGAACCGCTACGGGCGCGCCACATTCCTGCCGCTGACCAGCATTGGAAAGAAGGAGCCTCAGATCAACCAGAAGGCGCTGTCAGAGCCTGGTGTGATCGGTATGGGAAATACGCTTGTACATACGGAAGCGCGTTTTGAGGGGCTGGCCGGATACCTTCTGGGAAGAACCTATGTGGTGGATCACATCGATCATGCCATCGCATTGGCCCGGAAATACCAGTATTCTCTGCGGATCGTGACGCTGGAGGGCGAATCTTTAAGTCCCGGCGGATCCATGACCGGCGGTGCTTTCAAGAATACCAGCAACCTGCTGGGAAGAAAGCGCGAGATTGAGGAACTGGAGAAGAAGGTGGCACAGTTAAAGGAAGCCATCGCAGAACACCGCCGTCGGTTGGAGGACATCCAGACTGCCAGAGAGCTCTTAAAGGACGATCTCGCCAAGGTTCAGGAAGAACTGAAGGACGTGATGGTGAAGCAGAATACAGCGAAGCTGAACGCCCAGCGTGTCCGTGAGCAGAAGCAGGAAAATGACGAGAGCTATACAGGACTGAAGACGGAGAGCCGTGAGATTGAAGAGCAGATCCGGGAGTTGAACGAGAGCAAAGAGGTCATCCGCCAGGAGATTGCGAAGGCCGATGAGCGTGAGAAGGAGATCGAGGAAGAAAACGTCCGTTTCCAGAAGATCTTAGAGGAGCAGAGTGCTCTGCAGGAGCAGGTGCAGACGGAGGTCTCCGGCGTTCAGCTGGAGGAGGCCAACATCAGCCAGAAGGCAGGCTTTGTGCAGGAAAATGTAACCCGTATCCGGGGAGAGATCCGAAAGCTCATGGAGGAGCTGGCCCAGATACAGGAGGACGCTTCCCAGTCCCAGGAGGACATCAAGAAGAAGCAGCATGACATCGAAGAGATTGAGAAGACCATCGCGGCTTCCGTGGAGGCCCACAGCGACCTGGAAGAAAGACTCTTAAAGCACCAGCAGGAAAAGGAAGCGATGGCAGCCAGGCAGAAGGGATTTTTCCAAAAAAGGGAGGAAATATCGGAGCAGATCAGCAACCTGGATAAGGAGCTGTTCCGCTTGAACAACCAGAAGGAGAAGCTGACGGAGAGCCTGGAGAGCCAGAATAATTACATGTGGGAGGAGTACGAGCTTACCTACCACAATGCCATGAGCCTTCGGAACGAGGAGTATCAGAGTGCGCCACAGTTGAAGCAGCTGCTCTCTGCCGTCAAGGATGAGATCAAGAAGCTGGGCGATGTGAATGTGAACGCCATCGAGGACTACAAGAACCTGTCGGAACGTTACACCTTCCTGAAGACGCAGCATGACGACCTGGTGACGGCCGAGAAGACGTTGATGGATATCATCGAGGATCTGGACACCGGGATGCGCAAGCAGTTTATGGAGAAGTTCGCGGAGATCCAGCGGGAGTTTGACAAGGCATTTAAGGAATTGTTCGGCGGCGGAAAGGGAAGCCTGGAGTTGGTGGAGGATGAGGATATCCTGGAATGTGGAATCCGCATTATCGCCCAGCCGCCGGGAAAGAAGCTGCAGAACATGATGCAGCTGTCCGGCGGAGAGAAGTCTCTGACGGCGATCTCACTGTTGTTTGCCATTCAGAATCTAAAGCCGTCCCCCTTCTGTCTTCTGGATGAGATCGAGGCGGCGCTGGATGATTCCAACGTGGGACGGTTCGCCCAATATCTGCATCGGCTGACGAAGAATACGCAGTTTATCGTTATCACCCACCGACGCGGCACCATGGCGGCGGCAGACCGTCTCTACGGAATTACCATGCAGGAGAAGGGTGTATCAACCCTGGTGTCGGTGAACCTCATCGAGGAAGGGCTGGATGATTGAGCGTAAGGCTGTGCGGAATGTGCATAGAGACGGAAGCATAGGATATGATAGGAAGATGAGTATTTTCACAGGAAGGAACAGGACAGATGAGTGAGGAAAAGAAAGGCTTTTTCAGTCGCCTGGTACGGGGACTGGCGAAGACAAGAGATAATATTGTAGCAGGCTTTGACTCTATTTTCAGTGGATTCTCCAGCATCGATGAGGACTTCTACGAGGAACTGGAGGAGATCCTTATCATGGGAGATATCGGGGTCAACGCAACCAATTCCATCATCGAGAATCTGAAGCAGAAGGTGAAGGAGAATAAGATTAAGGAGCCGGCGGAGTGCAAGGAGCTTCTGATGCGCAGCATCAAGGAACAGATGGATGTGGGTGAGACAGCCTATCGCTTCGAGGAGGAGACATCTGTGGTACTCGTCATCGGCGTCAACGGCGTGGGAAAGACCACCTCAGTAGGAAAGCTGGCCGGTAAGCTGAAGGATCAGGGCAAGAAGGTGGTTCTGGCAGCGGCTGATACCTTCCGGGCAGCAGCCGGGGAGCAATTGGGTGAGTGGGCTCACCGGGCAGGCGTCGACATGATCGGCGGACAGGAAGGGGCGGATCCGGCCTCCATCATTTACGATGCGGTTGCAGCGGCTAAGGCGCGGAAGGCGGACGTGCTGCTGTGCGATACGGCCGGACGTCTTCATAATAAAAAGAATCTGATGGAAGAATTAAAGAAGATCAACCGGATCCTGGAAAAGGAATATCCGGAAGCCTTCCGGGAGACGCTGGTGGTGCTGGACGGGACCACCGGACAGAATGCGCTGGCGCAGGCCCGGCAATTTTCTCAGGTGGCGGATATCACCGGAATCATCCTTACCAAGCTGGACGGTACAGCCAAGGGCGGTATTGCGGTGGCTATCCAGTCCGAGCTGGGTATCCCGGTGAAATATATCGGCGTTGGTGAGACCATCGATGACCTGCAGAAGTTTGATGCGGATGAGTTTGTGGATGCATTGTTCGATGTGCAGTAACAGTTCAGCCAGAATGGGCGTGTGCTGAACGGTAAATTTTTGATAGAGTTAGAA
>CAKSAI010000148.1 GCA_934434905.1 uncultured Lachnospiraceae bacterium
ATGTATCGCAAGTTATGGATATGAGTGGTATGTTCGGTAGCTGTCAGAAATTAGAGGCGCTTGATATAGGAAGTTGGAACGTATCGCATGTTACAACCATGAGTGATATGTTCGCTAACTGCCAGAAACTGGAGACGCTTGATATAGGAAGTTGGGACGTGTCGCATGTTACAACTATGGGTAGTATGTTCGGTGGATGTTCTGGTCTGACCGCACTTGATATAGGAAGTTGGAACGTATCGCAAGTTATGGATATGAGTAGGATGTTCTATGGGTGTTCTGGCCTGACCGCACTTGATATAGGAAGTTGGGATGTATCGCAAGTTATGGATATGAGTGGTATGTTCGGTAGCTGTCAGAAATTAGAGGCGCTTGATATAGGAAGTTGGGATGTATCGCAAGTTACAACTATGGGTAGTATGTTCTACTACTGCCGAAATCTTATCCTTGACTGCAGCGCATGGGACGTTTCGAAGGTAGCAGACTATATTATGTTTAATGATGGGGCTTCAAATGTTATTGCGCCAACGTGGGTTAATTAGTGGAGAATGAGATGGATTCAAGAAATAATAACCAGGTAATGCTTATCAGTAAGATCATAACCCCCTGCAGCTTCGGTTATCATGCATATGGAGCTGTTCATATATGCATAAGAGCTGCTCTAGTGAAACAGTACCGTACCTATCAGGATGGAGGCGCAAAAGGAATCATTGATCTGTTGATGCATTGTATCAGGTCGAGCATAGAGGGAATCCTTTCGGTACAAAGGCGTATAGCTTTGAAAAAATAGTTTACAAGCAGCAATGATTATGCTATAATGCAGAAGTGTGAGTTTAGCCCGTATTCGGTAAATGGACACTCCGACCTTTACTTAATATCTCACATTTAAGGGCGATGATTTAAAATAAGGAGGTTATCGTAATGATAGCGAAGGAAAAGAAGCAGGCAATTATTGCCGAGTATGCGAGAACACCTGGCGACACAGGTTCACCTGAGGTTCAGGTAGCGATCCTGACAGCGCGGATCCAGGAACTGACAGATCACTTGAAGGAGCATCCGAAGGATCACCATTCCAGACGGGGACTGCTGAAGATGGTTGGTCAGAGACGAGGTTTACTTTCCTATTTAAAGAAAGTGGATATCGAGAGATATCGTACACTGATTGATCGTCTCGGTATTCGGAAGTAGTCTTTGCTGCACGAAGGCAGGACAGGATAATAGAGCGGAGACAGTTCCGCTCTATTGTTGCTTTCAGCAAATGAATCAAAAGGTACCCAGGCAGAAGGAATGTTCCGAGACCACTGATATGCGCAGAAGAGAGTTTCTGGATATATCAGTAGTTTCGGTTGTCTTCTGCCATAACAAATAGAAAAGGAGACAAGATATGTATAAGAGTTATTCCATGGAACTGGCCGGCAGAACACTGACGGTGGATATCGGCCGGGTAGCAGCTCAGGCCAACGGTGCAGCGTTCATGCACTACGGTGATACGGTGGTATTGTCCACTGCAACGGCATCGGACAAGCCCCGTGACGGGATTGATTTCTTCCCGCTGAGCGTAGAATTTGAAGAGAAACTGTATGCGGTAGGTAAGATACCGGGCGGCTTCAACAAGAGAGAGGGCAAGGCATCCGAGAATGCAGTGCTGACCTCCCGCGTCATCGACCGCCCCATGCGGCCGCTGTTTCCGAAGGATTACCGCAATGACGTGACACTGAACAACCTGGTCATGAGCGTTGACCCGGAGTGCCGTCCGGAGCTGGTAGCCATGATCGGTTCCGCCATCGCAACCTGTATTTCCGATATTCCCTTTGACGGCCCCTGCGCTATGACACAGGTCGGCATGATCAATGGAGAATTCATCATCAACCCCAGCCAGGAACAGTGGAAGAATGGCAAGCTGAACCTTACCGTGGCTTCCACCAGAGAGAAGGTCATCATGATCGAGGCCGGTGCCAATGAGATTCCGGAAGCACGGATGATCGAAGCCATCTACCTGGCACATGACGTAAACCAGACCATCATCGCATTTATCGATAAGATCGTGGCGGAAGTCGGAAAGCCCAAGCACGAATACACAAGCTGTGCCGTACCGGAGGAATTGTTTGCAGCCATTAAGGAGATCGTTCCTCCCGAAGAGATGGAGGAGGCTGTATTCACCGATGAGAAGCAGGTGCGTGAAGAGAACATCCGCAAGATCACAGAGCGCTTAGAGGAGGCTTTTGCTGAGAACGAGGAGTGGCTTGCAGTCCTTGGCGAGGCAATCTATCAATACCAGAAGAAGACCGTTCGCAAGATGATCTTAAAGGACAGAAAGCGTCCCGATGGCCGTGCGATCGATCAGATCCGTAGGCTGGCAGCCGAGGTTGACATTATTCCGAGAGTCCATGGCTCTGCGATGTTCACACGTGGACAGACCCAGATCTGTGACGTCGTGACACTGGCGCCCCTGTCAGAGGTGCAGAGAATCGATGGCCTGGACGAGAACGAAGTAAACAAGCGTTACATGCATCACTATAATTTCCCCAGTTATTCCGTGGGTGAGACGAAGCCCAGCCGAGGGCCGGGACGTCGTGAGATCGGCCATGGCGCGTTGGCAGAGCGGGCATTGATTCCTGTACTGCCCAGCGAGGAGGAGTTCCCCTATGCGATCCGTGCCGTTTCTGAGACATTTGAGTCCAACGGATCCACCTCTATGGCATCCACCTGTGCATCCTGTATGGCACTGATGGCCGCCGGTGTTCCCATCAAGAAAATGGTAGGCGGAATTTCCTGCGGACTTGTGACAGGAGATACGGATGACGATTATGTGGTACTGACGGACATTCAGGGGCTTGAGGATTTCTTCGGAGACATGGACTTCAAGGTGACCGGAACGAAGGATGGTATCACCGCTATTCAGATGGATATCAAGATTCATGGTCTGACTAGACCCATCGTGGAGGAGGCTATCGCCAGAACACGTGAGGCAAGACTCTACATCATGGACAATGTAATGTCCAAGGCCATTGCGGAGCCCAGAAAAGAAGTGGGAGCCTACGCACCGAAGATCATCCAGACACAGATCGATCCCCAGAAGATCGGAGATGTGGTGGGACAGAGAGGCAAGACCATCAATGCTATCATCGAGCAGACCGGCGTTAAGATTGATATTAACGACGAAGGCTTTGTTTCCATCTGCGGCACTGATCGCGAGATGATGAACAAGGCACTGGATATGATCAATACCATTGTCACAGACTTCGAGGCAGGCCAGATCCTTACCGGTAAGGTTGTCAGCATCAAGGAGTTCGGAGCATTTGTAGAGTTTGCTCCAAGCAAAGAAGGAATGGTACACATCTCCAAGATTGCAAAGCAGCGGATCAACCGTGTGGAGGATGTACTTACCCTGGGTGATATCGTAACCGTGGTTTGCTTAGGCAAGGACAAGATGGGACGTATGAGCTTCAGTATTAAGGACGTTCCGGAAGATAAGGGCAACAACTAATATAAGAGTCGGGAATGTAACAGCTAGGTTGCTGGAAGTTCCCGGCTTTTTATATATGGTGTGTCAAGCAAAGTTTTCTTGAAGAAATAACCATTCAACCGATCTTCGCATATCTTAAAATAAAAAGGTGCTATGGACCGAGTAAAGAAGATCTTGAATACGGCATATGCATATCGGCGCGGATACTTTGGAGAAGGCGTCGGCATAGCCGTGATGGACACCGGTATCGTGAGCCATCCTGATTTTGACCGCCGTATCGCGGTTTTTCGGGATTATATCGGATATCAGAAAAACATGTATGACGACAACGGCCATGGCGTTCATGTGGCCGGAATCATTGGCGGGAGCGGGCGGATGTCCGCAGGGCGATACAGCGGCATTGCCCCTGCCTGCCATTTTATTGTGCTGAAAATATTGGACAGTAAAGGAAATGGGAGTACAACCAGTGTGGTGGAAGGCGTCAAGTGGCTGGTGGAACACCGGGAGGAATATCATATCCGGATCGTCAATATCTCAGTAGGCATGGTGCTTAGTGCGAAAAATGAGGATCAGATGCAGCTTCTTGCTGCTGTGGATTATGCCTGGGATCACGGCATTGTAGTGGTGGCGGCTGCCGGAAACAACGGGCCCGCGCAGGGAAGTGTCACCATACCGGGAATCAGCAGGAAGATCATTACCGTGGGCTGCTTTGATGACACAAACGAGGCTTTGAACAGGCAGGGGTTGAAACCGGACTTCTCCGGACAGGGGCCCACAAGCGCATGTATCATGAAGCCCGAACTGGTAGAGCCTGGAACCAATATCGTAAGCTGCGCCAATACCAGAAGCTATTATACCAGAAAAAGCGGCACATCCATGGCTGCGCCCGTCGTTACCGGCTGCATCGGACTGTTGTTATCCAAGTATCCATCCTTTACTCCGAAGGATGTAAAACTGCGTCTCTGCGAACGGGCAGTAGACCTGGGCCTCCCGGCAAGAAAACAGGGCTGGGGAATGGTGGACATTTCCAAATTGTTGTGATATAATTTTGCAATGAGCACTGCGAGTTTTACATTTCGATAGGGTGATATTATGGACAATGCGAAGAGTGAAGATGCTGCAAATAAGATAAAGAAAGTCAAAAAGGTATTGCTTGGCCGGGTGGTCTTCGTCGCCTTGGCGGTAGCTATCCAGTTTTTTTGGATCTTTTTTTTGATGTTTCGTTTCAGCAGACAGTATAATTTTTTAAACATTGTAATGGAAGTTATCGCCATTGTTGTGGTGCTGTATATCATCAATCAATGGAGTAACCCGGCGTATAAGATCGTCTGGACCTTTGTGATACTGATATTTCCATTGGGCGGCCTTTTGATCTACTTCGTGTTCGGACGCTCCAAGCTGACGAAGAAGACCAGGGAAGGGATGGAGCGTGTCCACCGTGAGGTTGCTCAGTTCCTGCCGCCAAATAAGGAACTGGAGGATGAGATTGCCCGGAAGGATAAGAATGCGGCAAATCAGTCCCGATACATTACCGACTGGGCGGATTTTCCCGTTTACAACAACACGGAGACGAAGTATTATCGCTGCGGGGAAGAGATGTTCCCGGATATGCTTGAGGATCTGAAATCAGCAGAGCATTTTATTTTCCTGGAATATTTTATCCTGGATGATGGTGTCATGCTCCAGCAGGTGTTGGAGATCCTGCGGGAGAAGGTACAAGCGGGCGTGGATGTGCGCCTGATCTATGATGATTTTGGCTCCATCACTACACTGTCCCCGAAGTTTTTCGATAAGGTACGGGCAATGGGGATAAAGTGTGTAGCCTTTAATCCCCTGCGTCCGGTGATGTCAGTGATCATGAACAACCGCGATCATCGGAAGATCTTTGTGGTGGATGGGATTGTCGGCTATACCGGCGGTCTGAATCTGGCAGATGAATATATCAATAAGCGGGAGCGCTTCGGCTACTGGAAGGACACCGGTATCCGCCTGGAGGGCATGGCTGTCTGGAGCTTTACCGCCATGTTCCTGGAGATGTGGAATTATATCAACCGAACTACGGAAGACTATACGGCATACCGACCGGAGCTCTTTCAGAAGCGGCCATTTCAGGCGGATGGCTATGTGCAGCCTTATGGAGATTCGCCTTTGGATAAGGAAAAGGTGGGAGAGAATGTTTATATGAACATCCTGGGTCATGCCAGGGATTACGTCTATATTTTTACCCCATATCTGATCCTTGATAACGAGATGCTGACATATCTGCGCAATGCGGCAAAAAGCGGAGTGGATGTGCGCATCGTTACCCCGGAGATCCCGGACAAAAAAATTATCTTCTGGATGAGTCAGTCCTACTATCAGAGACTTCTGGAGTGTGGGGTTCGTATCTACCAGTATACGCCGGGCTTTATTCATGCCAAGTGTTTCGTGTGCGATGACAAGATCGCTACGGTTGGCAGCATCAACATGGATTACCGCAGCCTGTACCTTCACTTTGAGTGTGGGGTATGGATGTACGATACCGACACAGTAATGAAGGTAAAGGAGGATGCAGTTGCCACGATTGAACAGTCCAGGGAGATCACCATGGAGGACTGCCGCAGGCAATCCTGGATGAAACGACTGGTATTGAGCGTCCTGCGGCTGGTAGCTCCTCTTGTGTAACCTGACAGGAGCGGCATGAATGAAAGATGAGGCAATATAACAGGCACATGCCGGACGAAGGCTTTACGGCAGCAGGAATCCCAGCGCCTTCAAAAAGTAGTCGCGGAAGTGGGCTTCCGATACAGAGTCGCCGTAAAGGAGATCAATGCTGCCGATCTCTTTGCCATCCAGCTTATATATCGCTTTCCCGGCGATTTCCTGTGCGGTGATTGGGGCAGCAGTTGATTCAGGGAGCTGTATCTCTTTGGTGATAGAACTAAGATCCTGACCCTTGGTGTCTAAGTAGCGGAAGATTCCGGCGTAATGAAGCGCTACCTGTTCTTTCGTGCCGCCGTTGACCACAAGCGGCGGAAGGATATCCTTGTTGGAATCCTCGTAAACCTTACATTTCCCGAAGCCATAGGTTAGGAGTGTGGCAGCGTCCTGAAATCGGATCTTGTAATCCGGCGCAGCCATGACTACAGCGATCAGGGTCATATCATCCTTGGTTGCAGTGGCAGAAACACAGTATTTTGCCAGCCCTGTGGATCCGGTTTTTAATCCGGTAGCATACTGGTACTGCTTGATCAGCTTGTTGGTATTGGTGAGACCGAATTCGCTGGATCCCCGTCTGGTCACATGGGTGATGTTTTCCATCCAGATGGTGCAGTAATTATGTATCTGGGGATATTTGGTGATCAGTTCGCGGGACATCAGTGCCACGTCGTAGGCGGTAGTCATGTGTCCATCGACATCCAGACCGCAGCAGTTGACAAAGGTGGTATTTTCCATGCCAAGGCCTTTGGCGCGCTGGTTCATCTGAGCGACAAATTCCTGCTCACTGCCGCTTACGAATTCCGCCATTGCTACGCAGGCATCGTTGCCGCTGGCGATGGAGATGCATTTGATCATAGTCTCTACCGTCTGTGTTTCTCCGGCTTCCAGATAGACCTGTGAGCCACCCATACTGGCGGCATATTCAGAGACGGTGACTGTGTCCGTGAGCGCGATGGATCCTGTAGCGATTGCATCAAAGATGAGGATCAGCGTCATGATCTTTGTGATACTGGCAGGCCGTAGCTGCACATGGGCGTCCTTCTCATAGACGACTGTGCCGGTGGAGGCTTCCATCAGCAGAACTGAGGGCGCAGAGATTGCCAGGTTATCCTGTGGTACGGCGGTTTCCTTTTCGGGATAAAGCGGGCTTGTAGCAAGCAGGCTGATGGATAGTAGACAAGCGATTATTCGATGCATAAAAGACCTCCGTGGGGCTTCCTTACATTCTAAGCAGAGAGGCAGGAAAATATGCGCTTGTTTTCAGAATAAAAAAATGATAGGATGATATGTGAAAAAATGGCAGCTTTATGGATCCTGCCGGGCGTACTCCTGATGGGAGTGATCTG
>CAKSAI010000149.1 GCA_934434905.1 uncultured Lachnospiraceae bacterium
TCTCAAAGGAAACAACGTCTCCGTCATATAATTTTTTTCCTCTTTGATACTCAACCTCACCATTTACCCGGACCTGGCCGTCCTTTATCACAAGCTTCGCCATAACTCCGCTGTCCACCAGACCTGCCGCCTTTAACGCCTGTCCAAGCTTGATATGGTCTTCCCTCAATTTGATTATTTCCAATATTTTCTACCTCTAATCCTTTTAATTGGCTGCGTTACTGAAGTTGACAGGGAGGATCAGGTAAATAAACTTCCCATCATCATCCTTGATAAAGCAGGGAGCCTTTGGATTCACCATGTAGAGAACCACCTCTTCATCGTCAATGACCCGCAGTGCATCAATGAAGAACTTGGGATTGAATCCGATCATTATATCCTTGCCTTCCTTCTGAATGTCAATGTCCTCATTCATAGAACCGATAAAGGAATTGATCTTCAACTCCATGTTGCTGTCCGTCACATTCATGATGATCGGCTTCTTGTCTCCTTCCTTCACCAGAAGGGTTGCACGGTCGATACAATCCAGAAGTTCGCGTTTGTTGATCTTAACCTTGGTCTCATAGTCCGAAGAGAGCATCTGCTCTATGCGGAAGTATTCTCCCTCGATAAGACGGGAAACAACCGTTGTATTGTCGAACTCAAACACAACATGATTCTCTGTAAAATAAATACTTACATCCTGATCTGCATCACCCGGCAGTATTTTACTTACCTCCTGCAGTGTCTTTCCGGGAACGACTACTTTATGATGTTCGTAGGAATCCTTCAATTCTATATTTCGGATAGCAATACGATGTCCGTCCAGAGAAACTACCTTCATTTCATTCTCATCTATCTCAAAAAGCTCACCTGTCATCAGCTTGTTCGAATCATTGTCTGCAATGGAGAAGATTGTCTGCCTGATAACTTCCTTTAAGGTAAACTGTGAGAGAAGTAGTGGCTGATTTCTCTCTATATAGGGAAGATAGGAGAAGTCCTCTCCTGATTTTCCTATAATATTGAACTTCGCTTTCTCACAGGTGATGGTTGTCTTAAGGGAAGATTCTGTCTCTATAACAACTTCACTGTCCGGCAGCTTACGGACGATATCGGAGAATATCTTCGCATCCAGGGCGATGATTCCTCTCTCTCTGATATCTCCTTCTATCTTAGTCTCTATACCCAGCTCCATATCATTGGCTGTAAGCTTGATCTCATTGGCAGAAGCATCAATAAGGATACATTCAAGGATTGCCATGGTGGTTCTGGAAGGAACTGCCTTAGAGACAATATTAACGCCGTAAAGTAGATTGGATTTGGAACAAACAATTTTCATAATGTAGATAACTCCTTTCTGCTCTTTATAAATAAAAATATAATTTGACATCCGTCTTAGTCTTAATAAGGGATGTTAATATGTTCATAAGTTACGTGAAGCCCGATTTTACGGGGCTTTCAGGTTCATTCTCATGTTCATAAGCCTGTGAATTAAGTGCTCAAAAGGTCTTGATAACATGTGAATAAGTATGGATCTCAAAAAGTGAAGATTTCACATCCATGAAGAATTTTAAGGTTATCCACATAAGGATGGATAACTTGTCCACAATTGTTAATTAGGGTTGATCTTCTTCTTGATGGTCTCAATCTGCTCATGGAAGGATTCGTTCTTCTCATATTCATTGGTAACAACCGTGATACCATGAATAATGGTGGAATGATCGCGTCCTCCGATGATTCCTCCGATGGCCTCTAAGGATGCATTCGTCATATTCTTGCAGAGATACATGGCAATCTGTCTTGGATTGGAGATGACCTTGCTGCGGTTCTTGGAGATGATCTGATCCACCGTGATATTAAAGTGGTCAGCTACAATCTCTATAATAAGCTGCGGCGTAACTTCCCGCGGCTTGTCCGGGGAGATGATATTCTGCAGCTCCCGCTCGGCTATCTCCATGGTGATATCTGTTTTCTCAAGGTTCGATAAGGCAAGAAGCTTGTTCAATGCACCTTCAAGTTCACGGATATTGGACTTGATGTTGGTAGCGATATAGTCCAGTATATCGTCATCAAGGTGGAAGCCGTCGGCCTCTTCCTTCTTGCGGAGAATCGCCATACGCGTCTCATAATCCGGAAATCCCACGTCGGCAAGAAGACCCCACTCGAAGCGGGAACGGATACGATCCTCCAGTGTCTCCATATCCTTAGGCGGCTTATCTGAGGACAGAACGATCTGCTTTCCGGCCGAATGAAGGACGTTGAAGGTGTGGAAGAATTCCTCCTGGGTACTCTCCTTACCTATAATAAACTGAATATCGTCTATCATAAGTACATCTACCGTGCGGTACTTGTCCCGCAGCTTAGTCATTGCGGAGGCATTACCGTTACGGATGGAATCGATAACTTCATTGGTGAATTCCTCCGAGGTAACGTAGAGAACCTTGATATCCGGTGTCTGCTGTAAAATAAAATGTCCGATGGACTGCATCAGATGCGTCTTGCCAAGTCCCGGTCCTCCGTAAATATAGAGGGGATTGTATACATCGCCGGGGGATTCCGCCACAGCCAGGGAAGCAGAGTGGGCAAAACGGTTATTTTTTCCCACAACAAAGGTGTCGAAAACATAATTAGGATTCAGGTTGGAGCGCACAATCTTCTTGGAAAAATTAGGATCCTTGCTCTTATAAGGAGGAATATTCCTTGGAGTCTGATCCGGGGATATAAATTCAATATCGTAATTAAGACCTGTTATTTCCGTGATGGCTACCTTAATAGGAAGGGTGTATTTCTTGGAAATATAACCGATTCCGCTCATATGATCGGAAGGAACGATGATATATAATTTATTATTCTCCACGCCGTACAATTTCAGCGGCTTTAACCAGGTATCAAAGGATATGTCGGTCAACTCGTGTTCTTCTTTTACCGTATTAAGGATCTCGTCCCATTTTTCCATAATCAGCTGCATGTCTGTCTCTCCAAATAATAACTTAAACAATAGAAAGCACGCTTCGCGAACTTTCTATTGTCATGAATCAAAATATACCATACTTTATAATACCGCAAATCGGCGAAATAAGCAAGACAAAAGATTATTAACAAATTGTCCCCATAGATATCCACAAGTTATCCACAATTTGTGAATAACTTTATGTAAACATCCACTTATCCAGATTGGTATCTGTTTCTTCCTTATATAATAGAGCACCTATGTTATCAACATCTAGTCTGGATAACTCATTTTTTTATAGATGTAGTATGTAAAGTTTTCCACAAATGAAAAATTTAAAAAAATAGCGAAATAGCTTGACTTCAAGGGATTTTTTGATATAATTGAAATGATGTTTTTGGATGTAGAGGAGGTGTATACCCAATGAAGATGACATTTCAACCGAAAAAAAGATCCAGAGCAAAGGTTCACGGCTTCAGAGCTAGAATGAGTACCGCAGGCGGAAGAAAAGTATTGGCTGCAAGAAGATTAAAGGGCAGAAAAAGATTATCAGCTTAGGCCACATCATTTGTGGTCTTTCTTCTTCTATAGGCCATCATGCAGGAAAGCGCCTGGCTTTTCCTGAAAGAGGATGAAAGCGTGGAATTTTCAGAATCGTTGAAAAAGAACCGGGATTTCCAAAATGTATATCGGCATGGTAGATCCTATGCGAATCATTACCTTGTTATGTATGTTTTGGAAAATGGTTCCGGTAAGAATCGTATTGGAATATCTGTCAGTAAAAAAGTTGGAAACAGTGTGATAAGACATCACATAAAGAGATTGATAAAAGAAAGCTACCGCCTTAAGGAGGAATCCTTTCGGAAGGGACTTGATATTGTGATCATTGCGAGATTAAGTGCGAAGGAGATCACATACCGACAGACGGAGAAGTCATTGATTCATGCAGCGAAGCTCCATGGAATTATAGTTGTTCATGATCAGTAGAGATCAATAAAAGAAGATGGAAGAATTTTGAAGAAAATAATTATTTTTTTAATAAGGCTTTATCAGAAATATTTATCGCCTTTAAAGAGAACCAGATGTCCTTACTGCCCGACATGTTCCGCATATGGGCTTGAGGCCATACAGAAGTATGGAGCGCTGAAGGGTTCTGCTTTGGCTGGGTGGAGGATATTAAGGTGTAATCCTTTTTCAAAAGGCGGGTATGATCCCGTTCCATAACAGGAGGTTCATAAATTGGCAGAGATTTTTTTAACTCAGTATACAGGTAAGTTTATAGGTCCGGTGGCTAAGCTGCTGGGATATCTTATGAATTGGATCTACATGTTTCTGGATATGTTACATATTCAGAATATTGGTTTATGTATCATATTATTTACACTGGTGATCTATCTGTGTCTGCTTCCTTTAACCATTAAGCAGCAGAAGTCCTCCAAGCTTCAGCAGAGACTGCAGCCGGAGCTGCAGGAAATCCAGAAGAAGTATAAGAATAAGAAGGATCAGGCTTCCATGATGGCAATGAATGAGGAGACCCAGGCATTGTATCAGAAGTACGGGGTTTCCATGACGGGAAGCTGTCTGCAGCTTATTATCCAGATGCCGATCCTGTTTGCACTTTACCGTGTGATATATAATATTCCGGCGTATGTTACCGGTGTGAAGGAACAGTTTATGCCGGTGGTTAATGGAATCATGAAGCTGGATGGATACCAGGATTCTATGACGAACTTCCTGTCGGATATCGGGTTGAAGACGGTTCAATTGAATTTTAATGGAACGGAAACCCAGGCTGCGAATTCGATTATTGATGTGTTGTATAAGATGCCTACCTCAGCGTGGTCAAAGCTGCGGGAAAGCTTCGGCGGCCTTGGCAGTGTCATTGATACATTGGAAGCAAATCTGAACCACTTGAATAACTTCCTGGGAATCAATATTTCGAATTCTCCCATGGAGATCATTAAGACAGGCTGGTCAGCAGGAAAGTATCTGCTTGTATTTGGTGCAATCCTCGTACCGATCCTGTCGGCGGCTACCCAGTGGTTGAACTATAAGCTGATGCCGACAGCAGCGGCGGCTAATACGAACAATAATAATAATGGTAATACTGACACTATGGCCAGCTCCATGAAAATGATGAATACGATGATGCCCTTGATGTCATTTGTTATGGTATTCTCATTGCCGGTAGGTATGGGCATCTACTGGATTGCCGGTGCTGTGATCCGTAGTATCCAGCAGGTTTTAATCAATAAGCATATTGAGAGTCTAGATCTGGACAAGGTAATTGAGCAGAATCAGGAAAAGGCCAGAGCAGCAAGACGGAGAATCATCAGACGCCGGTGAATTATTCCAAGGATGCGAAGCCGGGAAGTCTGGCAGCCAAGGCGAATATGGTAAAGGAATTTAACGAGAGAAATAATAAGCAGTAAAGCTTTTAATATTTAATGATTCCGAAAGGGGGCAGTCACAATGGACTTTATTGAAGTAACAGCCAAAACAGTAGACGATGCGATCACAGAAGGTTTGATCAAGCTTGGAACCACCAGTGATAAGGTGGAGTATGAGGTGATTGAGAAGGGAAGCAGCGGATTTCTCGGTATCGGGAGCAAGCCGGCTGTAATAAAGATTCGGAAGAAATCTACCATGGAAGACGTTATCCGGGATTTTCTCACAGATGTATTTCAGGCCATGAATATGGTTGTTGAAATCGTGATAAACAAGGATGAGGATTCTAAGATTATAGAGGTAGAACTTCGCGGAGAAGATATGGGAGTACTCATCGGTAAGAGAGGACAGACACTGGATTCTCTCCAATATCTGACGAATCTGGCGGCGAACCGGCAGTCTGATGAGTATGTGAAGGTCAAGTTGGATACCGAGGATTACAGGAAGCGCAGGAAGGAGACTCTGGAGAACCTGGCAAAGAATATTGCTTATAAGGTGAAGAGGACAAGACATCCGGTTTCTTTGGAGCCGATGAATCCATTCGAGCGCAGGATCATTCATTCCGCATTACAGAATGATAAGTTTGTTTGCACCCATAGCGAAGGAGAAGAGCCTTTCCGTCATGTGGTTGTCACTTTAAAGAAGGGCAATGGAAATCAGAGGGAGAACGGCTGATTGAAAATTGATTAATCAGATGCTGGAAAATCAGCCGGTAAGTTTCGATGCACCGTGTACTTCGGAATTTACCGGCTGATTCTTATGAGGGAAATAAATGAGGACGGACACAATTGCAGCGATTGCTACAGGGATGACGAATTCCGGGATTGGGATTATACGAATCAGCGGAAGTGAGACTTTCTCTGTTATTGACAGGATATTCAGAAAAAAGAAAGTGGATAAGTTTGAACAAAAGAATTTATCCCAGGCAGAGAGCCATACGGTTCATTATGGGTTTATTTGTGACGGCGAACGTGTCATTGATGAGGTACTGGTGTTGATCATGCGCGGCCCACGTAGTTATACGGCGGAGGATACGGTGGAGATCGACTGTCACGGCGGAACGTTGATGATGAAGCGTATCCTTGAGACGGTGATTAAGTATGGCGCCAGGCCCGCAGAGCCGGGGGAGTTTACGAAACGTGCTTTCTTGAATGGACGAATCGATCTGTCTCAGGCGGAGTCGGTGATGGATGTGATAGAAGCCAGAAATGATTTTGCTTTGGAATCCTCTGTTCATCAACTGCAGGGTGCTGTACGTGATAAGATAAGAGAGATAAGAGGAAGGGTACTTCATGAGATTGCATTTATAGAATCTGCCCTGGATGACCCGGAACATATCAGCTTGGATGGATATGCGGAAAATCTGTTGATAACCATAGAAGATATAGCATCAAATGTGGATAAGTTATTAAAATCCTCAGAAAACGGTGAATTATTAAAAGAAGGAATCCGCACGGTGATCGTTGGAAAGCCAAATGCCGGGAAATCCTCTCTCATGAATCTTCTGTTGGGGAGAGAGCGGGCGATTGTGACAGATATCGCCGGTACCACCAGGGATATTCTTGAGGAGCAGATCAATCTGGACGGGATAACCTTGAATGTTGTGGATACAGCCGGTATCCGTAAGACCCTGGATGAAGTGGAGAAGATTGGTGTTGATCGGGCGAAGGAGTATCTCTCTCGTGCTGATTTGATCATCTATGTTGTGGATTCTTCCATAGATCTGGATGAAAATGATATGGGGATTATGGAGTTAATAAGGAATAAGAAAACAATTGTTTTATTGAATAAGTCTGATCTTCCCTCCCGTGTCAGCAGAGAAGTATTGGAAGAAAGGGAGAAGTCGTTGAAGGAGGCGGATCGCTCCAATAATGTTGGAGGCGAAGTATCGGAAGAATGGAAGAGAGAAGGTATCGGTGATTTTATCATACCGATATCTGCGAAGGATGGATCAGGACTGGATCTGTTGAAAGATACCATAAAGGAGTTGTTTTTTCAAGGTGACATTTCCTTTAATGAAGAAGTGTATATCACAAATGTGCGTCAGAAGACGGCTCTTAAGGAAGCCCTAAAGAGTTTTCATATGGTGGAGGAAAGTATTCGGATGGGAATGCCGGAGGATTTCTAT
>CAKSAI010000150.1 GCA_934434905.1 uncultured Lachnospiraceae bacterium
AGAAAAAAGTATAGCAGATAACTGAATCATCAATCTATAAGGCGGCTACCGTTTTTGGTAGCCGCCTTAAATTATGTTGTGCATTATGAACAGTTGCTTTTCTGTGGCTTTTATCCGTTATGTATTTTCTTTTGATACGGGTGAAGAGTGCCGACAAACCCTTGATTTTTCGGTAGTTGCCTTTTTGAAGTCCAGAGTGGTATGCTATGCTACGGATCTGTCCATGGAAAAAGGAATTTTTGAGAATATTTAAAGGAATATTGCCAATATGGTGAACCTTCACTTCGATGCGTTGCAGATACGCATAAACAACATTATAAGAAAGCTTTGAACCAGGAGTCCTGTTTTTTAATTGTGGATTGTTTCACATTCTTATGCTATAATAATATTCTACGGAATTATTATCTGCTATTTTAGGACGGGAAAGCAATATAGTACAGTAATAGGAGAGACAATCTCAATTAGAAGCACGATAGTGAAGGGGGATTTTTGTGAAATATGTTAGGCATTTAAAACCTGACCTTTTTTCGGATACAATAAAATGTGTATCTATTGGTCGACTGCCCCAAACAATGATAGATTTCATTGTTGATAAAAGACCTGAATATAAGAATAAGCTTTTCACCAACAATGATATACTTTTTTGGAAAGACAGAATTGCTCACACAGAGCTGCATAAAAATGATTTTATGTCCGATATCGAATTTGAAACATGTTTTGAGGATATCCCTGATATTATTGCTAACCCAGATTATATCAGCGTACATCCTAAGGATGGCAGTATATCATTCATCCGAGACTATTTAGGGCATGTATCTGTCGCAATAAAGATTTCTTCTACCGGGAGCATGGCGTTCCGTACCATGTATCCAATAACTGATGCGCAGCTTGCACATTACATGAAGAAAGGCTTTGCGTGGAAGTATCCGAACGATTTATAATCCATGTAACGTTTTTGGAAAAGCCTTCCAATAAAAAATTTTTTCCTAAAAATCTTTTTCTAAGAAAATTTATTGACAAATAAATAAAATTATGTATAATGAAGTTACACATACATAAAATATTTTGAATGGAATCTGAGGACGGAACAGGCAGCCGTCACGCCCTTTGGGTCTTAAAAGAGATGTGGGAAGGTCACCCCACCTGTTTCATTCAAATATTCGGCAGGTAACTTCGGTTATCTGCCTTTTATAATATATAAGCCGAAAGAAAACTAAGACAGTAAAGCCTTTCGCAGACAATGTTTATAGGGAAAGTAAAAATGAAAGCATATTATGATGTGATCGTGGTTGGCGCCGGTGCCGCCGGAATGACGGCAGCCATAAGTGCCGCCAGAATGGGGGCCAGAACGGCCATTTTAGAACATATGGACGAGGCTGGAAAGAAGCTTCTGGCTACCGGAAACGGAAAATGCAATTTTACCAATCAAGTGCAGGGTGTGGAATGTTACAGAGGCCAGAACCCTGCCTTTGTATTGCCTGCACTCGCGCAGTTCGGCCTTTCAGAGACGCTTGATTTTTTCCGTGCGATTGGGATATTTCCAAAGGAAAAAAGGGGCGGTTATTATTATCCGGTCAGCGAACAGGCATCGTCCGTGCGCCAGGCGCTCGTGCTGGAGCTTAAGCGTCTGGGCGTGGATATTCATTATAATATCGGCATCCGCAGCATAAAGAAGGATGACCGAGAGTATTTCTGCTTTGAAACAAAGCAGGGGATGTTTTTTAGTAAATCGTGTATCATTGCCACCGGCGGTAAAGCGGCGAAAAAAACGGGCAGCGACGGCAGCGGTGTCCCTTATATCAAGAGCTTTGGACATACCGTTCTTGAGTTTGTGCCCGCATTGGTACAGCTTAAGGGAGCGCAGTCCTTTCTGAAAGAGCTATCCGGCATCCGTGCCGATGCGCATATCACCTTATTTGTCGATGACACGCAGACTTCCAGTGACCGTGGCGAAGTGCAGCTCACGGATTTCGGTGTTTCGGGAATTCCGGCATTTCAGGTCAGCCGATATGCGGTTTATGCATTAAAAAAACAGAAAAAAGTTCATCTGTCGCTGGATTTTGCGCCGGATTTGGATTATAATACATTGTTGGATTACTTTTTGCTGCAAAAAGAGCGCGACAGGAAAACACAGAGGGAGCTGCGGCTGACCTGCAAAGCAGAGCAGAAGGGTTGCCCTCGCGGAAATACCGCGGATATACATCTGCAAGATACGCTGATCGGCTTTTTAAATAAGAAATTAATCCCTGTGATGTTACGTGAAGCGGGTCTTGCGGAAGAGATTCTGCTGTCGCGTTGTGGAAAGAAAGAGTTTGAAAAGCTTATTGATACCATTAAGCATTTTCGGATCGATATCACAGGCAGCAAGGATTTTGACTCGGCCCAGGTCTGCGCCGGAGGTGTATCTACAGCACAGATCAACCCGGGCACCATGGAATCACAGCTTGTGTCGGGGCTTTATTTCGCCGGGGAAGTGGTAGATATCGATGGCATGTGCGGCGGCTACAACCTGCAGTGGGCCTGGACAAGCGGCTGGGTGGCCGGGAAGCATGCCGGAACAGCTTAACGATGTTGTAAAGCGGCAGTTCAGTCGTTGGCAATGCACGCACAGAACCGCTCAAGGAGGACGCATATGATTCGGGTACAGCAATTAAAACTGCCCATTCCGCATACAGATACGGAGCTTCGCCAGAAAGCTGCGAAGACATTGAAGATACCGGAAGCTCAGATAAAAAGTATAAAAATTGTAAAACGTTCCATCGATGCCAGAAAGAAACACCAGGTATGCTATGTATATACGCTGGATATTTCCCTGCAGGAAGCAGAGAACGACGGTAGTGCTGTTTCGGATAGCGCAGAGCAGTCATACTGTGCGAAAAATTCTTACGTTGAACAAAAAATTATCAAAAAGGTTAACAGTAATAATGTTATGTTAATCAAGGAAGAATTTTATCACTTTCCACAATGCGGAGAACAACCCTTAAAACATCCGCCAGTCGTTGTCGGCAGCGGCCCTGCCGGGTTATTCTGCGCTTACGGATTAGCGAAACTGGGGTACGCGCCCATCGTTATTGAACGCGGAAAGCCGGTAGGGCAACGTAAGCAGGACGTGGAGCTTTTCTGGAAGGAAGGCTGCCTTAAGCCGGATTCCAACGTGCAGTTCGGCGAGGGCGGTGCGGGAACCTTCTCCGATGGGAAGCTGAATACCTTAGTGAAGGACGTCAAAGGACGAAACCGCATGGTTCTTGACACCTTTATCAGCTTCGGTGCGCCGGAGAAGATTGCTTACGAGGGCAAGCCTCATATCGGTACAGACATTCTGATCAATGTCGTGGAAAACATGCGCCGTGAGATCATCCGGCTTGGCGGGACATTTCTGTTTGAGACATGCATGGAGGATCTGGAATGGAGGGATAACCGGATAAATGCAGTTATCTGCCGACAAACACAAGAACATCTTATTCGAATTGAGACAGAGGTTCTTGTGCTTGCCATCGGTCACAGCGCCAGAGATACCTTTGAAATGCTCCTGAAACAACAGCTTCCCATGGAGGCAAAATCCTTTGCGGTAGGTCTTCGTGTGGAGCATCCACAGGCGATGATAAGCGAACAGCAATATGGTACAGAGGCCATGAAGCTGCTCCCGGCAGCCGCCTATAAGGTCACTGCCAACCTGGAAAATGGCCGTGGCGTCTATTCCTTCTGCATGTGTCCCGGCGGGTACGTGGTGAATGCTTCCTCGGAGCCCGGAAGACTTGCGGTAAACGGCATGAGCTACAGCGGGCGGGACGGCGATAACGCCAACAGCGCCATCATTGTTTCCGTGACACCCAAAGACTATCCGGGGGATGGGCCGCTGGCAGGCGTGGCATTTCAGCGGGAACTGGAGCGCAGAGCATATGAGCTTGGAAACGGAAGGATCCCACAGCAGCTCTTCGGAGATTTTGAACGAAAAAAGGACAGCACAGGCTATGGGAGCTTTGCAAGCTGTACCAGGGGAGCGGTCACTTTTGGTTCCCTGCATGAACTTTTTTCAGAGGAGATTCACAGCTCCTTCGTAGCCGGAATGCATGAATTTTCCAGATATATCCGCGACTTCGACCGTTACGACTGTATTTTGTCGGGCGTGGAGAGCCGGACCTCTTCGCCGGTGCGCATTCTGCGGGACGAGCATTTTGAAAGCTGTAAAAAGGGCCTCTATCCCTGCGGCGAGGGCGCAGGCTATGCCGGAGGAATCATGTCCGCTGCCATGGATGGCTTAAAAGTGGCGGAAGCGATCATTGCTAAGTATAATTACACACAGATAAAAGAAAGGAAGTAAAATCGTGGCAGAATTTACACCGATGATGCAAAAATATATAGAGACGAAGAAGGAGTACCCGGACTGTATCCTTTTTTACCGCCTGGGCGACTTCTATGAGATGTTCTTTGACGATGCACTGACTGCCTCCAAGGAGCTGGAGATCACCCTTACCGGCAAGAGCTGCGGGCAGGAGGAGCGTGCACCTATGTGCGGTGTTCCCTACCATGCTGTGGAAGGATATCTGAACAAGCTGGTATCTAAGGGCTACAAGGTTGCCATCTGCGAGCAGGTGGAGGATCCCAAGCTGGCGAAGGGCCTGGTGAAGCGGGAGGTCGTGCGTATCGTCACACCAGGCACCAACCTGGATACCCAGGCCCTGGATGAGACCAAGAACAACTATATCATGTGCATCGTTTATCTGGAGGACAAGTACGGCGTTTCCATCGCAGATGTCACCACCGGCGACTACTATGTGACGGAGCTGGATCAGGAGCGCAAGCTCACAGATGAGATCGCCCGTTTCTCACCCTCCGAGATCATCTGCAACGAGGCCTTTTACATGAGCGGCATGGATCTTGAGGACTTAAAGAACCGCCTGGGTATCGCTGTCTATTCTCTGGAATCCTGGTATTTCTCCGATGAGACTGCGGTTGAAACGCTGCTTTCCCATTTTAAGATATCCAGTCTGGCAGGGCTTGGACTGGAGGATTATGAGTGCGGAACCATCGCTGCGGGAGCGCTGCTTCGCTATCTCTATGAGACGCAGAAAACCAGCCTTGACAACATGTCCCATCTCCAGCTCTATGCCACCGGAAAATACATGATCATCGACAGCTCCACCCGCAGGAACCTGGAGCTGGTAGAGACGCTTCGGGAAAAGCAGAAGCGCGGCTCACTGCTGTGGGTACTTGATAAGACCCGGACAGCCATGGGTGCGCGGATGCTTCGAAGCTTCGTAGAGCAGCCCCTGATCGAGAAAAAGGCGATTGAGGAACGCTTAAATGCCATCGAAGAGTTAAACAGCCAGGCCATGAATCGGGAAGAGCTGCGGGAATACTTAAATCCCATTTATGACCTGGAACGGCTCGTGTGCCGTGTCACATACCAGACAGCCAATCCCAGGGACTTGATTGCCTTTAAGAGTTCTCTCGCCATGCTGCCGCCGATAAAAACCGTACTTGGGGAGTTCAAGTGTCAGGAGCTCACCGGGATACGGGAAGAGCTTGATACTCTGGAGGATCTCTACCAGCTTATAGAGGCTTCCATTCTGGATGAACCGCCGATCTCTGTTCGTGACGGCGGAATCCTCAAGGAGGGCTATAACGAGGAAGTGGACAAGCTGCGTCACGCCAAGACCGAGGGGAAGACATGGCTTATGGAGCTGGAGGCCAAGGAGCGGGACAAGACCGGAATCAAAAACCTGCGGATCAAATACAACAAGGTCTTCGGCTATTATCTGGAAGTAACGAATTCCTATAAAAATATGGTGCCGGATTATTTTACCAGAAAGCAGACCTTAGCCAACGCAGAGCGCTATATCACACCTGAGTTAAAGGAGCTTGAGGATGTGATACTGGGAGCCGAGGATCGGCTTGTCTCGCTGGAATATGAGCTTTTCCGGGAGATTCGGGAGAAGATCGCCGACGAGGTGCTGCGCATCCAGAAGACGGCCAAGGCCGTGGCCCGTGCGGATGTATTTGCATCTCTGGCACTGGTGGCGGAGCGCAACAATTACTGTCGTCCGAAGATCAACGAAAACGGTGTCATTGACATCAAGAACGGCCGCCATCCGGTGGTTGAGAAGATGATCAACAACGACATGTTCATTGCCAATGATACATATCTTGACAATGCCAAAAAGCGGATTTCCATCATTACCGGTCCCAACATGGCCGGAAAATCCACCTATATGCGTCAGACCGCGCTCATCGTGCTGATGGCACAGCTTGGAAGCTTCGTGCCTGCCACATCCGCCAATATCGGCATTGTGGACCGGATCTTTACACGGGTCGGAGCCTCGGATGATCTGGCTTCCGGTCAGAGTACCTTCATGGTGGAAATGACCGAAGTTGCCAATATCCTGCGAAACGCCACACCCAACAGCCTGCTGGTGTTAGACGAGATCGGGCGCGGTACCAGCACCTTCGATGGCCTTTCCATTGCATGGGCGGTGGTAGAGCACATCAGCAATCCCAAGCTTTTGGGCGCCAAGACACTGTTTGCCACCCATTACCATGAGCTTACCGAGCTGGAGGGAAAGCTTGGCAACGTGAACAATTACTGCATTGCCGTGAAGGAAAAGGGCGATGACATTGTTTTTTTACGAAAGATCGTGCCCGGCGGTGCAGACCGTAGCTACGGAATCCAGGTCGCCAAGCTGGCAGGTGTGCCGGAATCTGTGATCGAGCGAGCCAAGGTTATTGCAGGAGAGCTGTCCGCCAATGACATCTCCGAGGTTGTCAGCAATATCTCTGTAGAGAACGCCCAGCAGAGCAAGACAAAGAAAAAGAAGCTGGACGAGGTTGATATCAGCCAGATCTCGCTGTTCGATACGGTGAAGGATGACGATATCATTGAGGAGATACGTGAGATGGATCTGAGTAATCTGACGCCGATTGAGGCGTTGAATCGGCTGTATCAGATTCAGAGTAAGGTGAAGAACCGATGGTAGCTTATGGCGTGAAAGGAAGGGAAGTATATGCCACAGATTGAAGTTTTAGATCAGCAGACGATTGACAAGATCGCGGCTGGAGAAGTGATCGAGCGGCCGGCTTCGGTGGTGAAGGAGCTTGTTGAGAATTCCATCGATGCGAAGGCTACTGCTGTTACGGTGGAGATTAAGGAGGGCGGCATTTCCTTTATCCGTATCACGGACAATGGCTGCGGGATCGAGAAGGATCAGGTTCCCCTTGCTTTCCTTCGGCACTCTACCAGTAAGATCCGCAGTGTGGAGGATCTTTTGACCGTCTCTTCCCTGGGATTTCGGGGAGAGGCTTTATCCAGCATTGCGGCTGTTTCCCAGGTGGAGCTGATAACAAAGACAGCTTCCGGTATCAGCGGAGTGCGGTATCTGATTGAAGGCGGAAAAGAAAAGACGATAGAGGAGATCGGCGCGCCGGAAGGTACGACCTTTCTGGTGCGGAACCTCTTTTACAATACAC
>CAKSAI010000151.1 GCA_934434905.1 uncultured Lachnospiraceae bacterium
GGATTAAGGCGATCACGACCTGGTAAATAATAGAACCGACAATTACGGACACCATCTTCATGGCAAAGGATTTGAAAAATCCCAACAGCACATTTCCAATGACAATGGCCGCCAGTCCCACCACGATCATGCCTCGCCCGGAATTGACATCCGCATAGCCCTGGTACTGGCAGATCATAGCTCCCGACAGTGCCACAAGACCATTGCTGATAGCCAGACCCAGTACCTTCATCAGACGCGTATTGCCGCCCAAGGCTCGTACCATGGCCTCGTTATTTCCGGTAGCGCGGATCTCACTGCCCACCTCTGTTCCGAAGAACCAGTACAACACAACAATCACCAGAATCACGGCGATTCCGCCCACGATCAACGCGATATATGCGCTCTTTACCTTCGGCAGCAAACTGTTCAGCTTATCCATAAGTGTCTTGTACTTCAACAGCGGCGTGTTGGAACGCCCCATAATACGCAGATTGACGGAATACAGTGCATACTGCGTCAGAATACCGGCCAGGATCGCCGGGATGTCAAACAGGGCATGAAGCAGACCGGTGACCGTTCCGGCAACACAGCCTGTCAGAAGCGCCACCAGAATTGCCGGAAGCGGATGCATGCCGCCGACAATACAGACGGCGCACACGCTGCCGCCCAGAGCGAAGCTGCCGTCCACTGTCAGATCCGCCACATCCAGAATCTTATATGTTATGTAGACACCTAACCCCATGATCCCATAGAGAATGCCCAGAGCAACCGCACCCGGAAGCGCTGATAGAATACCTTGTATCATTTTTTATTTTATCTCCATTCTTATTTGAATTTCGACGGATCGATGGTAATGCCAAGAGCCGCCGCCGTTTCCTCATTATAGGAGAATTCGCAATCCTCCAGGCCTACATAACCGATAGGCATCGTGGCTGTCTCTGCTTCTCCGTTCAGGATAGATGCAGCCTGCTTGCCGGTCATGATGCCAAGCTTTAAATAGCTCAGACCATAGGTAGCCAATCCGCCGTTGCTCACCATTCCGCTCTCACCGACGATTACGGGAAGACCTGCCTCTGTAGCCACCATGGATATGGTCGCCATTCCGTTTGCCGCCGTATTGTCGGTGGGCACATAGATGGCATCCACCTTGCCCTTCATGGAACCTACCACCGTCTGAATCTCATCCAGGGTAGAAAAGGTATATTCCTCCCCTGTCATGTTAAGTGCTTTCAAGGCATCCAGTGCCAGATTGGCCTGGAACTTGGAATTATCCTCCGCGGAGCAGTAGAGGATGCCTACGTTCTTCGCATCCGGGATAAGTTCTCGCAGAAGATCGATCTGTTCCTTCACCGGTGTCAGATCGGATGTTCCGGACACGTTGCCGCCGGGCTTCTCGTTGCTGTCCACCAGTCCGGAGCTGGCCGGATCCGTAACCGCTGTCACCAGGATCGGGATCGTGGTTGTCTTGCTGGCCATCGCCT
Source organism: uncultured Lachnospiraceae bacterium (assembly GCA_934434905.1). GTDB lineage: Bacteria > Bacillota > Clostridia > Lachnospirales > Lachnospiraceae > 14-2. The sequence continues at coordinate 1,464 of CAKSAI010000151.1, forward strand.
GAGCCGCCGGAGTTGCAATCGCCAGGATCAGATCCACACCGTCATTCACAAACTTGTCTGCAATGGTAAGACAGTTGGACTGCTCGCCCTGCGCGTTCTGATAATCTATCTTGATGTTCTTTCCTTCTTCATAACCGGCTTCCTTCAAGCCTTCCACAAAGCCTTCATAAGCTGCGTCAAGCGCCGGATGCTCCGTCAACTGGATCACACCGATCTTATACACCTTATCTCCCTGATTCCCGGAACCGCCTTCCTTGGAACCACATCCTGCCAAAAGTCCTGCTGCCAGTGACAGCGCCATGAACATTGCTGCTAATTTTCTCTTCATCAAAGTTCTCCTTTCCCCTTGATAGGTCATTGTTTTTCACTTTAACGCATAAATGCGTTAATACTATGGTATCATACCATCATACAGTGACAACGTCAAGTGTTTTTTAATTCCTCCAACCGCAGGCGCAGACCCGAATACCGCTTCTGCTCATTCACGTTGGCGATCATCTCCTGGAAGGTCGTATCATTTCCCACCAGCGTCACGCACTTTCTGGCTCTGGTTACTGCCGTATACAGAAGATTCCGGTTCATCAGAAGCCTCGGCCCGGTGAGAAGCGGAATAACCACTGCCGGATATTCGCTTCCCTGGGATTTATGGATGGTGACAGCATAGGCAAGCTCCAGCTCGTCCAACTGCTTAAAGCTGTATTCCACCATTCTTCCTTCATCAAATTCTATCGTCATTGTCTCGGCAAAGCTCTGGATACTCCTCACGATCCCCATATCCCCATTAAAAACGCCCATTCCCTTGTCAACCGGAATGCCGTATTTACTGCGGATCTCCCACTCCATCTGATAATTGTTGCGGATCTGCATGACCTTGTCGCCTTCCCGGAACAATCCCTGCCCGTGCTCCTTCTCCGCCTTGTCCGGCGACGGCGGATTCAGGTACTTCTGTAAAATGGTATTTAACCGTTCCACTCCCAGAAGTCCCTTGCGCATGGGTGTCAACACCTGGATATCATAAGGCCTGGCATCTACATATTTGGGAAGCTTCTGCTGGATCAACTGGATAACAATGCTGATGATCACATCCGCGTCGTAGCGTTTCAAGAAGAAAAAGTCCCGACTCTTATTATCCAACGTTACCGCTTCCCCGCGATTGATCTTGTGGGCGTTGACGATGATATCGCTCTGACTGGCCTGCCGGAAGATCTTAGTCAGACGCACCACATGAAAAACCCCGGAATCGATGATATCCTTAAGCACCGCTCCCGGCCCGACACTGGGAAGCTGATTCACATCCCCCACCAGGATCAGCCTGGTGCCTGCCACGATGGCTTTCAGCAGTGCGCACAGCAGAGTTATGTCAACCATAGACATCTCATCGATGATAATGACATCCGTTTCCAACGGATTCTGTTCATTCCGTTCAAAACCAGCCGCGCCCCCTTCCATGCCGCCGGAAAGCTCCAGCATCCGGTGGATGGTTCTGGCTTCATAGCCGGTAGTCTCGCTCATGCGCTTGGCCGCCCGCCCGGTAGGTGCCGCCAGGAAAATATCCATGCCTTCCGATTCAAAATACTTGATAATGGAATTAATGGTGGTGGTTTTTCCGGTTCCCGGTCCGCCGGTGATAACCAGAAGGCCGTTCTTTACCGCTTCCTTCACAGCCTCCGCCTGGAGCGGATCCAGCTCCACATCGGCACTCTTCTCAATGCTGCGGATGCGGTGTTCAATCTCCGTATCCGATACGTCATAAGCGATATCCAGGTTCTTCAGCATCGCCGCGGTGTTGACTTCCATATAATAATAAACGGAGGCATAGATGTAGACCTGTCCGCCGTTTTCCTTCATCATCAGCTTCTTCTCAATGGTAAGATCCATGTAATGCTTCTCGATAAAGTCACCTTCCACGCCCAGCAGCTCCTCCGCCCGCCGGGTCAGTTCTTCCTTCGGCAGGCAGGTATGTCCGTCCGCTGCCGCCTGTAAAAGGACATACAAAATACCGCTTCGGATGCGAAAATCCGAATCGGTATGTATCCCCACTCTGGCGGCGATCTCATCGGCGATCTTAAAGCCGATCCCTTGGATATCGTCTGCCAGACGATAGGGATTCTCCTTTAAGATACGGTACATCTCCTGCCCGTAGGTCTGATATATTTTTACCGCAAGATTCAGAGAGATTCCGTACTGCTGAAGGAAGATCATAGCCTCCCGCAGCTCACGCTTCTCCTCCACCTGCTCCGCGATCTCCATGGCCTTCCGCTGGCTGATCCCCTTGATCTCCGCCAACCGTTCCGGCTCCTCCTCGATGATGCGAAAGGTATCCTTCTTAAACCTGCGTACAATTCGAGAGGCCAGGGCAACTCCGATTCCTTTGATTGCACCTGACCCCAGATAACGTTCAACAGACAGGATATCCTCCGGTGCCTTCACCGTATAACTCTCCACCTTGAACTGTTCTCCATAGGAGGGATGACTCGTGAGATTCCCTGTTACCTCGAGGGTCTCTCCCTCGCTGATAACATGAAAGATCCCCACACAGGTAATCTCTTCCTCCTCACAGACCAGATTCAACACGGTGTAGCCGTTGTCCTCATTCCGGTATATGATATGCTCCACATACCCAGTCCGTACTTCCACTGCGTCACTTCCTGTTCGCTACTTACTATATATCCTTTAGTCTTCCATCGTTCCGCCAGCCAGGAACTCCACGTACTTACCCGTACCGATTGCCACGCAGGTCATAGGCTCCTCCGCTGTCATGGTGTTGATCCCGGTCCGGTCTTCGATAAGCTCCTCCAGGCCGCGCAGCAATGCACCGCCTCCGGTGAGCACGATTCCCCGATCCGACACATCCGCCGCCAGCTCCGGCGGGGTTTTCTCCAGAACACTGTGAACCGCCTCCACGATCTGCAGCGTAGACTCCCGCAGTGCTTCCTCTGTCTCCTCGGAGGAAACAGAAACGGTCTTAGGAAGACCTGTCACCAGATTCCTTCCGCGCACATCCATGGTCTCATTCTGAGCCAGCGGGAAACATGTCCCGATCTTGATCTTGATATCCTCTGCGGTACGTTCACCGATCAGAAGATTATGCTTCTTTCTCATATAACGGACGATCGCCTCATCGAAATCGTCCCCGGCGATCTTGATGGAGGTGCTCACCACCGTTCCTCCCAGGGAGATCACTGCGATATCCGAGGTTCCGCCGCCGATATCCACGATCATATTACCGCAGGGTCTTCCGATATCAATCCCGGCTCCGATTGCTGCGGCGATGGGCTCCTCAATAATAGATACCTCCCGCGCACCTGCCTGGTAGGTTGCATCCTCAACTGCCTTCTTCTCTACTTCAGTAGCGCCGCTGGGTACGCAGACGCTGATGCGGGGCTTACGGAAGCTCCTCTTGCCAAGTGCCTTCTGAATAAAATACTTGATCATCTTCTCTGTCACGGTATAATCAGAGATAACACCCTGACGGAGCGGACGCACGGCCACAATATTTCCCGGAGTCCTTCCCAGCATAAGCCTTGCTTCTTCTCCGATCGCCTTGATCCTGTTGGTGTCGCGGTCAAAAGCCACCACGGATGGCTCCTTCAGCACCACGCCCTTCCCCTTAATATACACCAGGATACTGGCTGTTCCCAAATCAATTCCTATATCCGTTGAAATCATTTTGTTCCCCTTTCCTTATAAATTAGTACTGCAGCTTTTGTTCTTTTTATTTTTAGCCACATCATGCGGGTATAAACATTACATTTGATACGTATTAACATTATATACAATAACTTCCATTTTTCAAAGTCTTTTTTTTGAAAAGATAAACATTTTATTGTAACAGGTATTTTTTCAAATACTGCCCGGTATAGGATTCCGCCACATTTGCCACCTCTTCCGGCGTACCATGAGCGATAACGGTTCCTCCCTTATCGCCGCCCTCCGGCCCCATATCGATGATATAGTCCGCCGTCTTGATCACATCCAGATTGTGTTCGATGACTACCACCGTATTGCCTCCCTCTGCCAGACGCTGAAGGATCTCCGTCAGCTTGTGGACATCTGCAAAATGCAGACCTGTGGTGGGCTCGTCCAGGATGTAGATGGTCTTCCCGGTACCGCGCTTCGACAGCTCCGTAGCCAGCTTGATACGCTGGGCTTCGCCACCGGAGAGTTCTGTTGATGGCTGTCCCAACTTGATATAGGAGAGTCCGACATCATAGAGTGTCTCTATCTTGCGGTGGATGGACGGCACGTTCTCGAAGAAGGTCATAGCCTCCTCCACCGTCATATCCAGCACGTCAAAAATACTTTTTCCTTTATATTTTACCTCAAGTGTCTCCCGGTTATACCGTTTTCCCTGGCAAACCTCACAGGGCACGTACACATCCGGCAGAAAATGCATCTCGATCTTCAGGATACCGTCGCCCGCGCATGCCTCGCAGCGTCCGCCCTTGACATTGAAGCTGAATCGTCCCTTCTTGTACCCCTTCGCCTTGGCGTCCGGCGTAGCGGCGAACAGATCACGGATCTGGTCAAATACGCCGGTGTAGGTAGCCGGGTTGGAGCGGGGCGTCCTGCCGATGGGAGACTGATCGATATCAATAACCTTGTCCAGCTTGTCAATCCCCTCCATGGCTCGATGCTTGCCGGGGATCACTCTGGCCCGGTTCAGATCCCTGGCCAGCCGCTTGTACAGGATCTCATTCGTCAACGAGCTCTTCCCGGAACCGGACACGCCGGTGATACAGGTCATAACGCCCAGCGGTATCTGTACATCGATATTCTTCAGATTGTTCTCCTGCGCACCACGGATGGTAAGAAATCCCGTGGGCTTCCTTCTGGTCTTTGGCACCGGTATCCGAAGCCTTCCGCTCAAATATGCTCCGGTGATGGACTCCGGACAGTTCATGATATCCTGGGCTGTCCCCTGGGCCACCAGTTTTCCACCGTGGGAACCTGCGCCGGGACCGATATCCACAATGTGGTCCGCTGCCAGCATGGTATCCTCGTCATGCTCCACCACGATCAGCGTGTTGCCAAGATCCCGGAGATTCTTCAAGGTATTCAACAGTTTGTCATTATCGCGCTGGTGAAGTCCGATGCTGGGCTCGTCCAGAATATACGCAACACCCACCAGCCCGGAGCCGATCTGGGTCGCCAGACGGATCCGCTGGGCTTCGCCGCCGGACAGGCTGGCCGTGGCACGGGCCAGTGTCAGATACTCCAGCCCCACATCCATGAGGAATCCCACGCGGGCCCGGATCTCCTTTAAGACCTGTTGGCCGATCAGCTGCTGCTGTGCCGTCAGCTTCATATCCTGAAGAAAGTCATAAAGATTATGGATGGACATGGTAGTGACTTCATGGATATTCTTCCCGCTGACCGTGACCGCCAGCGCCTCCTTCTTCAGTCGCTGTCCGCCGCAGTCCTTACAGGGCGTGATCTGCATGAAGGATTCATATTCCTGCTTCATGGTATCCGATCCGGTCTCCCGGTAACGGCGTTCCATATTCCGTATCAACCCTTCAAAGGCCACATCGTAGACGCCCTCGCCCCGCTGTCCCTTATAATGAACCTTGACATTCTTCCCCTTGGTTCCATGGATAATGACATCCTGGATCTCCTCCGGGTAGTCCTCAAAGGGTGTATCCAGATCAAAATGGTATTCCTTCGCCAACGCCGTCAGAATCGCATAGGTGAAGCTCCCCGAATCTGTGCTGGACTGCCATCCCATAGCCTGGATAGCCCCCTGCGCAATGCTCAGCCGCTTATCCGGGATCATCAGATCCACATCGAACTCCATCTTATAGCCCAGTCCGAAGCAGGTAGGACATGCCCCGAATGGATTGTTGAAGGAGAAGCTGCGCGGTTCGATCTCATCAATGCTGATTCCGCAGTCCGGGCAGGCAAAGCTCTGGGAGAAATGAACCGGCTCGCCGCCGATCACGTCCACATTCAGCAGTCCTTCCGCCAGCTCCAGACAGGTCTCAATGGAGTCCGTG
>CAKSAI010000152.1 GCA_934434905.1 uncultured Lachnospiraceae bacterium
AGCCTCTTGCATTCCTGCGCTTCAGACGGCGCAGTATAACCTGACAGGAGCCGGAGTGCTGACCGCGTTTCTGGATTCCGGCATCGACTATGCGCACCCGGACTTTCGCAAGGCAGATGGAACCACCAGGATCTTAAACCTGTGGGATCAGACGCTGGATCGGGAATTCACGGAGGAGGAGATCAATGCAGCACTGGCAGCGCCTACAGAGGCCGAGCGCTATCGGCTGGTGCCCTCCAGGGATCTGTCCGGGCACGGCACTCATGTGGCCGGTATTGCAGCCGGGAATGGAAGGGCTTCCGGCGGCTTGAACCGTGGCGTCGCCTATGAGAGCTCCCTTATCGTGGTGAAGCTTGGGGTTCCCAGAGAGACATCCTTTCCCAGAACCACAGAGCTGATGGAAGGGCTGAATTACATCGTGGAGAAGGCGCTTCTGTATCGGCTTCCGGTGGCAGTGAACATCAGCTTCGGAAATACTTACGGGTCACACAGCGGCACCTCGCTGCTGGAGACTTTTATAGATGACATTGCCAATTACTGGAAGAGCTCCATTGTGATCGGAACGGGAAATGAGGGAAATGCAAGCGGCCATACATCGGGATTCCTGGAGGAGGGGCAAGATCGGCTGATAGAGCTTGCGGTTGGAAGCTACGAGACGACATTGAATGTGCAGATCTGGAAGTCCTATACGGATGAATACGAGATCATGCTGGAGGATCCGGCAGGGCGGCGGGTGGGACCATTTAACCAGATCCTTGGACCGCAGAGGTTCACGCTGGGAGGCACCCAGTTGTTGATATACTATGGCGAACCAAGTCCGTACAATCAGTACCAGGAGATCTATGTGGACTTCATTCCGGCCGCCGATTACGTTGACAGCGGCATATGGCGCTTTGTGCTTATACCGCAGCGCATCGTGGTGGGAAATTATGATATGTGGCTGCCCTCCAGCGCTGCACTGAATGCCGCTACCGGGTTCCTTCTTCCCATCGAGGAGACTACCATGACGATTCCGTCCACTGCCGCAAACGCCATCGGCGTCGGGGCTTATGACGCCAGGTTCGGCCGAATCGCGGAATTCAGCGGCAGGGGCTTTACGAGGCAGACCAGACAGGTGAAGCCGGATCTGGCGGCTCCCGGAGTGGATATCGTCTCAGCGGCGCCCGGCGGAGGCTATGATACCCGAAGCGGCACCTCCATGGCGACGCCCTTCGTGACGGGAAGCGCGGCGCTTCTGATGCAGTGGGGAATCGTGAGGGGAAACGACCCGTTTCTGTATGGTGAGAAGATCAAGGCGTATCTCATCCGGGGGGCCGGGCACCTGGAAGTGCTTACGGAGTATCCTAATCCGCAGATCGGTTGGGGGACGCTATGCTTAAGGGACAGCATACCAGTAAGTTTGCCGTAGAAAACAGTTGCAAAGAGAGCAAATCATTGGTATTATTAAATACGGAGTAAATTTATAAAACAAATAAGAAGAAATTATCATGACTGATTATACCACACAGCGTCACCTGGAATATCCGAGTCTGACTATGTTCCAGATGATCGAAAAAATCGCCGGGCAGTATCCCGATGAACCGGCCTTTGAATTTTATGGAAAAAAAACAAGTTATCGCACATTCTTAGGAAGGATTGAACTGACTGCCAGATCCTTTCTGGCGCTGGGAATCACGGCGGGCGACAGGGTTACCATCTGTATGCCCAATGTGCCCCAGATGCTGGAGAGCTTTTATGCGCTGAACCGGATCGGTGCGGTGGCGAACATGATCCACCCGCTTTCGGCCTGCACAGAGATTTCTTTTTATATGAATTATTCCGGCAGCAAGGCGATTCTTACCCTGGATCTGTTCTATGAAAAGGTGGAAGAAGCCTTAAAGGATGTTGCGCAGCCGGTAACCGTGCTTGTGGCGCGGATGCAGGAGGAGCTGAATCCGGTTATGGCAGCCGCCTATACGGTAAACAAGGGCAGAAGCTTTCTGAAGTTCCCGAATACGGATCATGCGCTTCTATGGAAAGATTTTAAGAAGAAGGCGGACAAGCATGTCGAGCTTCCGGAGATCACCTTCGATTCCAAACGGACAGCCGTCATCCTATACAGCGGCGGAACTACCGGAACGCCCAAGGGAATCTGCCTGTCTGATCTGAACTTTAACGCCCTGGCACTGCAGGCGAGGAACGCGATCGCAGTGGAACTCAGCGTTGGAATGAAAATGCTTAGCTGTATGCCTTGCTTCCACGGCTTTGGCCTGGGGATCAATCTGCATACGATCCTGTGCTTCGGCGCCTGCTGTATCCTGATGCCGATGTTCTCCAGCGCATCGTATGCGAAGATGCTGATGAAGAAGAAACCGAATTTTATCGCCGGAGTTCCAACTATTTTCGAGGCATTGCTGCATATCGATATCCTGGAAAAAGCAGACTTAAGCTTCCTTCGGGGAATGTTCTGCGGCGGAGATTCACTGTCTGTGGAATTAAAGCGGAAGGTGGATGCGTTTCTTTCGGAGCATCATGCGACCATCCAGATCCGTGAGGGCTATGGCCTGACGGAATGCGTGACAGCCAGTTGCCTGACTCCACTGGACAGCTATCGCGAGGGCGGAATCGGACTGCCCTTCGCGGATACGGAATATTGTATTGTGCGGCCGGGAACGGACGATGAAGCGCCGCGGGGCGAGGAGGGCGAGATCATCCTGACGGGACCCACCGTTATGCTGGGCTATCTGGACAGACCGGAGGATACAGCCAATACGCTCCGGGTTCTTGCAGACGGAAAGGTATGGCTCTATACCGGTGATCTGGGACATATGGATGAGGATGGCTTTGTCTATTTCCATCGGCGTCAGAAGCGGCTCATTATCACCAATGGCTACAATGTATATCCCAATCAACTGGAAAATGTTATCGATAGCTGCCCGGAGGTATCCTACAGCTGCGTAATCGGTATCAAGGATTCGCGGAGGATACAGAAGGTAAAGGCATACATAGTCTTAAAGGACGGTGTTGCGGCCGATGAAGCCTGCAAGGAAAGGATCATGGATAAGCTTAAGCACGAGGTAGCAAAATATGCGCTGCCCCGGGAGATCGAATTCCGGAAGGAGCTTCCCAAGACGCTGGTAGGAAAGGTTGCCTACCGCCGACTGGAAGAGGAAGCAAATGCAGACAAGAAGGAATGATTGGCCGGAAGAGAAAATTCAGGCGGATATAAAAATATGACTGCAAAGAAGGAAATGGTTATGAGTAAGAATAGAAGTAAGCGGCGCTGGGGCGACCGCAGGGATGGACGTCTGGTGCGGGATGTGTCGGGGATGCAGACGGTTATGGCGCATCTTATGCCGAACCGGACGGACTGTGAGGTATATCTTAATGATTCCATCGATGCAACGGAGATTCTGCGGTATCTGGAGCGGAAGAATCAGGAGCATCCGAATTATAAAACTACGATTTTTCACTGTATGGTTACCGGTTTTGCCCGCATGGTGAAGGAGCGTCCGCTGATGAACCGCTTCATTCAGGGACGGCGCTTTTATGAACGGGATGAGGTCAGCATAAGCTTTGTCTGCAAGCGCCGTTTTGCCGATCATGCGGAGGAGGCGTTGATGTTTCTGGTGCCCGGAGAGGAGGATACGCTTGACTCCATCAGCAAAAAGATCGTGGGCGATGTAAAGGAGACCAGAAAGAGTGAGCATTCCACAGGAGGTGTCGATGCCCTTATAGATTCCTTTGCCAAGATCCCGCGGCCAATTCTTATGTTTCTGATTCGTGTAATCCGCTGGCTGGACTTCTGGGGAAAGAATCCCAGCTTTATCACTGCGGGGGACGTCAATTATTCCACCATTTTGTGCAGCAATCTGGGAAGCATTAAGTGTCCTTCCGTCTATCACCACCTGAATAATTATGGAACCAACAGCATCATGATCACCATCGGAGCCCTTCACAAGGAAGAGGTTCTTATGCCGGATGGATCAAAGGAAATCCGCGATATGGTCGATATTGGGGCAACCCTGGATGAGCGTATTGCGGACGGGTTTTATTTTGCAAGAAGTTTAAAGCTTATCAAGCATATTTTTGCGAATCCGGAACTTCTGGACCTGCCTTTGGGGCAGTCAAGCGGATATGAATATAGATAGAATGGAACATAAAAATGAGAGAGCATACCGGCGTGCCATCTGGCTACGCCGATTTGTCACCGGTTTTCTTGTTCTTTGCTGGATGTTTGTCATTGGTTCCTTCTCTGCGCAGCCCGGTGCGGAGTCCGGCAGCCTGAGCAGAGATGTGGCGAAGAAGGCAGTCCGTGTCGAAGAGAAGCTTTCCGGGAAAACCTATACGGACAAGGAAAGGGATGTCAAGATAGAGAGCATGCAGTTTCCGATCCGTAAGCTGGCTCACATGACGGAGTATGCCGTTCTGGCTATGCTTCTTGCGCTTCATCTTGGCTGCTATGCCTTTGGAACGAAGAATCTGCAGCTGCGCCTGCTCTTGGCGTGGCTTATCGCTGCCGCTTACGCAGCAACCGATGAGGTACACCAGCTGTTTGTGGACGGGCGGAGCGGCAGCTTCGTGGATGTCTGCATTGACAGTGCCGGTGCTTTTTTGAGTGTACTTTGCCTTGCTATTTTCTTCCGCGGTTATAGGCGGCATACGAGAAAGATAAAAAACATCAAGAAAATTGATTAATTTTACCACTACAAACCAGAACGGGAACAAGATATAATGAGTGCAAATGAGGAAAATACAAATTCATTTGTATTTGACGAATGACGAATTGGATCGTGATGAAATCACGATATAATGAGCGCACTGCTACGTTTCGGGTTTCCCGACAGTAATTTCTGGAGGTTCATTATTATGAAGAATTTTGAAAAATATGAGAGACAGTATTTCATGCCGCCCGTCGTCACCAACGATTGGGTGAAGAAGGACTATATAGACAAGGCGCCCATTTGGTGCAGCGTAGATCTGCGTGATGGAAACCAGGCGCTGATCGAGCCCATGAGCCTGGAGGAGAAGCTGGAATTCTTCCGTATGCTGGTGAAGATCGGCTTTAAGGAGATCGAGGTGGGATTCCCGGCAGCATCGGAGACGGAGTACACCTTCATCCGTACCCTTATTGAGAAGAATATGATTCCTGACGATGTGACTATCCAGGTATTGACCCAGGCGCGAGAGCATATTATCCGCAAGACCTTCGAGGCAGTGAAGGGTGCGAAGCATGCGGTGATCCATCTGTATAACTCAACCTCTGTGGCTCAGCGGGAGCAGGTCTTCCACAAGTCCAAGGAGGAGGTCAAGAAGCTGGCGGTGGACGGCGCGCTGCTCTTAAAGAAGCTGGCAGAGGAGACCAACGGCAATTTCACCTTCCAGTACAGCCCGGAGAGCTTCCCCGGCACCGAGGTGGATTACGCCCTTGACGTCTGCAATGCCGTGCTGAAGGTCTGGGAGCCTTCTGCGGATAACAAGGTTATCATCAATCTGCCGACTACGGTTGAGAATGCCATGCCCCATGTTTTTGCCTGCCAGGTGGAATATATGAGCAAGCACCTCTATCACAGAGAGCATGTGATCCTGGATGTGCATCCCCACAATGACCGTGGCTGCGGTATCTCCGATGCGGAGTTTGCAGTGCTGGCCGGAGCGGATCGTATCGAAGGAACCCTCTTTGGCAACGGCGAGCGCACGGGCAATGTGGATATCATAACTCTGGCGATGAACCTGTATTCCCATGGCGTGGATCCGCAGCTGGACTTCTCCGATATGCCCGCTATCTGTGAGAAATACGAGGAACTTACCAGAATGAAGGTATCCGACCGCCAGCCCTATGGAGGAAAGCTGGTATTTACGGCATTCTCCGGCTCTCATCAGGATGCCATCGCCAAGGGTATGGCATACCGCAAGGAGCATCCGGACAGCAAGTGGAACCTGCCCTATCTGCCCATCGATCCCATGGATGTGGGACGTACCTATGACGCAGATGTGATCCGTATCAACAGCCAGTCCGGCAAGGGCGGCGTCTGCTACGTGCTGAAGGAGAATTACGGCATGGTGATCCCCGATAAGATGAAGGAGGATGTGGGCTATACCGTCAAGGATGTGTCCGACAAGGAGCACAGGGAGCTTACGCCCAGTTGGATCTATCGGATTTTCGAAGAAAAATACATTGGCAACAACCGGGTATTCAGCATTCCTGAATGTCATTTTAAGAAGAGTGACGGCATGATCGCAGAGGTGACTGTGAAGCAGGCTGGCGGGAAGCGCGTGGTGACCGGCGTCGGTAACGGACGTCTGGACGCAGTGAGCAATGCCATCAAGCAGTATTTTGGCGTCAGCTATGAGCTGTCTGCTTACGAGGAACACGCTATGACCAGTGGCTCCTCCTCCAAGGCTATCACCTATGTGGGTATCACCTGGAAGGAGAAGATGTACTGGGGCGCAGGTATCGATCCCGATATCATCACATCCTCCATCCATGCCCTGGCTTCTGCCGTGAATCAGATCCCGGAGCTGTCCGCGGAAGAGGAGTGCAAGGATGAGCGTCTGAATGAGATCATGAACTACATCCAGGTCAATTACCAGACGGTGGATATGGAGGAGCTTGCAGAGCATTTTCATCTCTCCAAGCCCTATCTGTCCAAATATATCAAGGAGAAGTCCGGCGATAACTTTGGTAAGATCGTGAAGGATATCCGCATGAAGAAGGCTCGTACCCTGATCCGCAGTACCAGCCAGAGCATAGAACGAATTTCCGAACAGGTCGGATATCAGAACGTGGAGCATTTCAATCGGCTCTTTAAGCAGAAGTACGGTATGACCCCGGTACAGTACCGGAATCAAAAATAATTTTGGAGATGACAGCATGATACGCTTCTGGCAAGGATCGAAGTGATCCTGCGGCGGGTTCGGAATTCACGGTGGGGCTTTATTATGATGTGATCGGGCAGAAGGTTGTGGGATTTCAATGCTTTGGGGGATAACAGTTCAGCCAGACCGAGGAAGGACTGTAGGTGCCTTTGCGAATGGACGTGTGCTGGACTGCCTGCAGTTTGGAAGGGGCGTGGGCTGGACTGCTTGTAGTTTGGAATGGACGCCGGAGCTTCCTGTCGGTAAGCGCTGGTGCTCCAGATGCTGTGCTGGCAGGAACTAAGTTTCCAAAAACTGAAAATATCAGCCGCGGGCAACTCGGAAAATAGGCCTGATGCCTATTTTCCTCAAACATTTACCCGTCTAAAATTTCCGCCTGGTATGCGGAAATTTTGCTGATATTTCAGTTCCCGGAAGACTAAGTTCCTGCACAGCTCGCGAAAGTCGCACCTGCACTTAGCGGCAGAAAGATCCGGCTGTTCATCGGCAAACGATAGACAGAGGGATGGCTTATCATAGCACAATCTCTCTGGGAAGGAGATTTCTTGCACAAGTTTGAGACAAACGCTGTGATGAAGTAATAGGGTAT
>CAKSAI010000153.1 GCA_934434905.1 uncultured Lachnospiraceae bacterium
TACGTATTCTTCCCGGAAATCTGCTTATCATTGGTTGTGTTTCCGTTATAAAAGGCATCCGGCATAATGTTATACCACAATGCGCCCATCGCCCAATCCGGCACATCATGTCCCGGCACGATCTGCCAGCACGTCGTATAGCCACCGTCCTGATACACAATTCCCCTTGTATCATAATACACGGTATCCATCATATCCTTATTTGATACGATAAATCGATAATACAGGGAATCACCTTCTGCCACCAGCTTGCCCTTCCAGATATCGTAATATCCCGTCTTATCCTGCTTTTCAAAGGTCATGTCTGCCGTTTCCCATGTCACACCATTATCCTTCGTGTACTGGATCTGCGCCCGGCACACATTATAGCGTTTGGTTCTGAGACGCAAGGTGACAGTCTCACCAACCTTTGGCTCCAGAGGCGTCATGTAAATATATCCCGGATCATGAAAAACATCTGATACAGGTGTTTTCTCATTGGTTTCCCGCAGCTTTTCATCCTCTGCTTTCGTCTCCATGACATCCCGGATCGTCATGGCAAGGACGATTCCTCCGCCTGTTAAAACCAAAGCAAGAACGACCAGCAGTCCTACGATTCTTTTTCTCATGATGCTTCTCCTCCCATCTCAGCTTTTATCTTACGTCTCTTTCCTTCTCTCACAACTAAAACAATGATTCCTGCCAGGCTGAGCAGTATCACAACGGAGGCTGCTGCAATGACCGCAATCGGTGTTTTGATGCGGGAATAGAACGTAATTTCCTTTGCATTGTAAATGGTGTTGCCTGCGCCGCCAGATACCTCCTGCTCTGCTCTTGTCTCCAGAATCTTAAGTCCGCTGTCTTCAAATTCATACAATTTGATATCACTGAGCTTTGATTTCGCATTTGAATAATAGATTCTAAATGCAATATTATAGGTGGGAAGCTCTGTGGAAACCAGCTTCAATTCATTGTCTACATACAATTTGATCCAGTTTTTTCCATGTACGATGGCAACATCATAAACCTTGCCGTCTACACGGTTCATACTCACCTGTTGATCTGTAATCACCTTGTCTTCCTTATACGCCGTCAGCATCAGAGCGTCTCCGCTGAATCCCACGCGGACGGTATTACTCTTTTTCGTCCACGGTGCCACACTGGCATTTGTCGTGACCCAGAAACCGCTCTTACCTGCGTCTTCTGCCTCCCAGTCATCCACTTGATATTTGAAGGCAAACACATATTCAGATTCATTCTTTAACCCGTTCAGGTTGTTAGACCCATTTGCATCTGTGAATGTCACAAGACCGCTTCCATTGGTATATGCCGTCGTGAGTATGTTCTGTTCTGCATCAAACTCTGCTCCTATCGCGCCTTTACTTGAGTCTGTCATCGTAATATTCTGGAACAGATTTAACCCCGTCATGGCCGGAACACCCGCCATCTTATAATACTTACTGTAGTAAAGCTCAGGATCTACATACCTCTCGTCAAATACGATTTTATCTCCGTAAATCGCAAGGTTGGTTAGCTTGGCCTGGCACATTTCAAACACGATGCCGGGCTTTGCCGAAAGCTTCGTGGTTATATAAGGGGTCAGATCCACCGATTCAAAAATCAATACATCATCAATCCACACCGAAATCTCTGTCGGCGTTGAATACATGACAATATCATAGTCCTTGCCAAGCTGCAGCTTCAGGGGTGTGCTTGCCACCTGATCTGCCCCCGCCAGTATGACCACACTGCTCTGCAGGATTGCCACATAAAATGCGTTGTTGTCATCATAGCGGAAGATAAACCGCGGTCCTTTCCAGCCTGCCGATGATTCCGTCACCGTATAGGTGGCGCTATAGTAATAGGACATATCATCCGTTATCGGAAGATTTTCATACAAATACCGATTTCCAACAGAACTGTTATTGGAAGATAATTTATTTCCAAAATATCCATCATATTTCTTCCCGTTAAGCGTGACCTTCATCCAGTCTGCCGCATTGTACTGTCCGTCTGACAATTTTCTCAATACCGGAGGCTCTGGAATATCAGGCGCCACGAACTTCACTTCGTCTGTATAGTACAAATCTATATGGGACATCACCGCAACGGCATTTTCAAATAAGATACCCGTTTTTACTTCTGACTTCTTCGGCAGTTTACACTTGTCAATCAGCAAGACATCATCTACCCACACGGATACTGCTTCCGGTTCAATCAACAGATCGACGCGGTATACCTGATTAAGGTTCCTGCCAAAGCTGACGGATTTGATCTTCTCGGTTCCTGCATAGACATCCATGGAACTCTTCATGATAAACAGCGCCAATTCTCGTCCATCCGAAGTCTTTCCGAACAGAATACGCGGTCCCATCCATGCCTTCTCTGCCTTCTTGGTATTAATATTAAATCCAAACACATAGGTATCATCCACGCCAAACGGCAGATACTGAAATTCACTTCTTCCCGCTGTTTCATCCGTTGTAGAATATATTTTCCCGTCCTCATACTTAATCGTGCTGCCGGATGAAACACGCATATAATCGCCGTAGTTACCGTTCGAAGCCGGTTTCTTTGGCACGCCCGGAAGCTCCGCGAGAGAGATATTTCCCCAGAGCTTCATATTCTGATAACTGAATGCACACGCCTCACCGCCGAAGGCAAACGTCGGCTGTACGTTTGTATAACCTTCTTTTGTAATATCGTACTTCCAATAGATTGCATTTCCATTTTGGAAGACACTGAATGTTCCGTTTGCATGATAGGAAACCGTATACTGATTTTCGGAACCATAGGCAGTGCCACAGGTAGAGTTCAATGCATAGGCGGTATTGTCCACGAACACACCTACCAGGCTTTTTCTGAACCGCACTTCCACTTTATGCGTCTTTCCATCCTTTTCTACGGTCGCAACCCGAAATACCAAGCCTTCCCAGTTCACCTCACTGCCATTGCTGTTCGTGGTTTTATTATCATAGAAGGCTGCCTTCGTGCTGAAATTGTAAGAATTCCCATATACAAGTCCCTTTATCTCTGCACAGCCACTCGCTGTATAAGATTTATCCGTTTCCAATGCACAGTTATCAAGTGTTCCGACCTTTCCATTTGAGGGATTCGATACAACCGCCTTTTCCATCAGGTTGATATCTGCATCCGCATCAAATATCGCTTCTACGGGTATCTCCGGAACCTCTTTTCTATTCACTTTGATATCTCCCCAAAGCTTCATGTCGCGAAAGGAAAAAGCGCATACCTCTCCACCAACCCCAATACACGGCTGAATATCGGTATACCCCTGTGTCGTCAGATCATAATTGTCAAACAGAACCGTATCTCCTTGGAAGAAATCGAATCGGTTGTTTTCCCTGTAACGGATGCTGTATAAATTTTCTGTATCATATGGATTGTTTTTACCAAATACAGTTGCAAACGCCGTATCCGCTCCTTTTGCATTGGCAAAAAGTGAAAATAATCCCTTGCGGATTCCTACTTCTATCTTGTATTCCACATTATCCTTTTTCGCTGTCGCCACCTGGAAACGAAGGCCTTCATAGTTATACTCCTGTTCACTGTTCCACGGTGTCATGCTTTTATTGTCCTGGAATTTTGCTTTTGCACTGAAGCAATAGCTCTTTCCATACTTTAATCCCGCAAAGCCATAACGCACTGTGATCCGGCTTTCCGTATCCGTATAATTCACGCCCATCCCGGAATCAAACGCTTTGGCTGTTCCTGCAGCGTCCAAAAGCACGGTCTGTTCCAATACATTCGTATCTGCGGAAGCATCAAATTTCGGTACCGTGGTCCCGCTGCCCCCCGCGGCCCTTAATGATACCGGTGTACCTATGGAAACTGCACATAGTATCAATGCCATGATCGCAACACATATTTTTTTTGCTTTTTTCATAAGTTCCTTCCTTTCCGTACTGATAAATATCTGGATATTTGCGCCCCCGTCCCCGCATTCTTGCCCTGCTTGAAGATAATCTCGTGATACTTATTGCAACCGGTTGCACTCTTTGCCAAATATTATACATTGCGGCGACGGATATGTCAATGTTTTTTACACATTTTCTCCTAATGTTTCTAAGGGAAATGTTGGAAGATACCTCTCACATGTCAGCAGTGATGTTTGTGAACAACGGCAAAAAAGGAGCCGGACATATACTGTTCCTGCTCCCCTGCCATAACTTTTTCGGTCTTCTTCGAATTTCATAATTTGATATATAGGTATCATAATCTGGCATAGATATGTAGATTACTTTTTGTGATCAGCGTGACATTGGTATATATTTCCTTGTCGATCCGCTCGCCGTCAATACTGTACCGGACGAATTTCTCGAAAGCATTTTTGCTCTGCTTAAAAACATCCTGGAACACAGAAGCCATCACCACACGTTTCTCGATATACGGTGCCAGTTCATCGTAGATATCGAAGGTAACAAGGCAGCAGTCATAATGCTCCACAAACTTGCACAGCTCAATGGAAACACCGCTGGTGATATAGATACCGTCAATATTGTGGTGATATTTCTCAAATATAGCCGGAAGACATTCCCGCAAGACCCGGCTGCTGTCCTGCATGTCCACACATTCCAGCACGTGCAGACCATAGGTGTCAGCCGCCTTAAGAAATGCCTTTCTTGCGCCGCTGTGAACAGAAGATTCCTTATTTCCGGTAAAAAGCAGGACGTTTTTCGAATCCTTATAACGCAGACAGTCGCTCAGAAATTCCGCTGCCATCTCAGAGGCCAACGCCTCGTTATGCCGCGATCCAAATAGATAATCAATATGGTTGTTGATACTCTGAAACTGCACGATATTGGGATTTTTCTCGGAAAATTCCTTCAGCATCGGAATACACTTCCGGGAACTGAAACCGCAGATGAGTACGCCATCATAGTCAACATACCGATTCAATTCCTCCGCGCATTCCCACTTTTCCTTCTCATCTCCATAAACTACGGTCACATCGTAGGCGATCTTATAGTCCTTAAGCTCTTCGTATGCCGCTTCGATTCCACGGAGCATTTCACTTACATGCACCTTGAAGTTGCTGTGGATCAACACACCGATCTTGAGGGTCTTCATGGATAATCTGGACGCATGCTTGTTGGCGGTATAATTGTATTTTTCTGCCGCCTTCAAGATCTTCTCCCGGTTTTCCTTGCTCACCTTTCCATCCAGACTCAGCCCACGGCTGACCATGGACGGCGTCATATGCAATTCTTCTGCCAGGGTATATATCGTGACCTT
Source organism: uncultured Lachnospiraceae bacterium (assembly GCA_934434905.1). GTDB lineage: Bacteria > Bacillota > Clostridia > Lachnospirales > Lachnospiraceae > 14-2. The sequence continues at coordinate 5,236 of CAKSAI010000153.1, forward strand.
CTTCTCCACGTCTCTCCTCCTCTTTGCAATCACGTAATATCGGATGCGTTTGCAGTGATTTTACTATATTGTGGCAGAAATTGCAATATGAACTTTATTCACAAGATCATGCTTTGCGCCATTGTTTTTTCGGCTCTTTCCGATATACTTACGGTTCCGACTCCGAAAATCGAAGTCTGAAGCTTGTTGCCTATAGGTTTCTGCCAATACTCCGGAATACGTCCGATTCCATTTGCCATTCCTAAAATCGAACCAACGGTTGCGCCGTTGCAATCGGTATCAAATCCGGTTTCAACCGCCATGCATATCGATTTTCCGTAATCTCCCTCGCCGTATAAAAGAGAAGCGACAACTATCATTGCGTTTGGATCCGTGTGGCACCAGCCGTAGCCAGTGTGTTCATCGTATTTTTCGTGGATAGTCTTAAAGCATTCTTTCTGTGAAACACCGTTTTTATACCCGTCAACCACACTTATAACATCCTCGTAAAACCGTGATGTATGCGGCACCTCAGCAAGACCGGACAGTATAATATCCACCATATTGTCCGTTACCGAGGCAGTAGCAAGTGCAGCGGCAACAAACATAGCCCCGTATATTCCGTTTTTAATGTGCGAAATCGACGCGTCTCGCCATGCCATCTCGGCGGCCACCTCAGGATTTCCGGGATTAATATATCCGTAATAATCCGCCCTTATTTGTGCGCCTATCCACTCTCTGTAAGGATTTTTATAAATTGCCGAGTAAGGCGGCTCATAGCCCTTGATGAAATTGCAAAATGCTACGCGTTCCGCCGTGCAATAAGCCCCCTTCGGTTGATACCTAACCCATGCCTGCAAGACATTAATCGGGGTAAAATCCCTGCCGTAATCATCTATTATCTGTTGTGCTAAAACAGTATAGTTTGTATCGTCATCAGTCGGCATACCGTCTATTGTATCCGCATACGGTCTGTTAACTAAATCAAACTCAAATTTACTTAAATCCAGGCTATCAACGTCACTTTTCAGTATGTACCTATGCATAGGATAATTGTCGCTGCTCTTTAAAAGCGGTATAAGCTCATCGGTATGTATGCCTTCAACACTTTTTCCGAGCATACAACCACAAACCCTGCCAACCCAGGCGCCTTTCATTTTACTTTCAAGTTGCTTTTTATCAAGCTTTTTATCAATTCGATAGGGCTTTCTCAAGGCTTTTATTTCTTCAAGCGTCGATGGTTCGTTATACTTATAGCCCTTTCTTTGCTTGGCTTCGGTTATTATCTCGAAAACCACATCCCCGAATTTTTCCTTTACCATTCCCTGCGGAAGCTTTGAAATATCGGCAAATATATTTTTATATTCCTCAATATCAAGTCCTTCATCAATCGACTGCTGATATTCATCCAAAACCGCCGAAGCATATAATTCCCAATAATGCATATTTGAATAATTCGGGCTAATTGTATTTTTACCCCTGATTTCCTCTATCGCCCGCATATTTCGGTCTAAAATCAGCGTATCAAGCGATATATCAAAGCGTCTTGATATCTCAATCAGCTTCGGGATTTCGGGAAAAGAGGTCCCGTTTTCCCATTTCAACACAGACTGCCTTGAAACGCCGAACTCTTCGGCAAATTGTTCTCTTGTCATGTTAGCATCTGTTCTCAATTTGTATATTCTGTCCTTAAGCGGCATCATAATACCTCCTCACATCATTTATTTAAGAATACCTCCTACGCAATATACCGTCAAGCAATCAGCGATTGCTTTTTCGACAACCGCAAGTTGTCACACACTCATTTACTTATTATTCCATTAGATAGTAATTTCGCGCCAACCCTACAGCACAATTCTGTCTGTGATACTTCTTCCAGAGCCCAATCCGCCGGAACCGTTATGCCAAAAATGATCGCATACAAAATCAAACAAACGAAAAACAATATCATCGTTGGTGTTATATGGTTTCACCCATATCTTCTTTATACCACTTACCAACGAATCTTTTATTTTTTGAGCAATTTTATTTTTTGAGGGAAAAATGTTGATTATTTTTCAACAACTAACAGTACGCCTTCGGGACCAATTCGTTTTTGCGGTTCTGCCAAAATATTTTCAGTGATACATTTTTCAATTAAGTCGTTTAAAACATTAATTCCCGCAACAAGCAGGTTATAGGACCTGTATTCATTCAATAGGTGCTTTTGAATGTGCAACAC
>CAKSAI010000154.1 GCA_934434905.1 uncultured Lachnospiraceae bacterium
ATCTATGCCGAAGTAATATTTTATTTTATCTTTTTCCATGTTTCTATTATATCTTAACATTTTATTGACATCCTTAATATTTTTATGTTATTCTTACCAAAACATTAAATTATTAAGAGGTAGGTGACTTTTTTGGAAAAAAGTTCCAATAATGCTTTTCGTACATCAGAACCATTTTTCTTTCATTACAACCGGGATTTGTCCTCAAATATGTCAAAGCCCCACTTCCACGAGACTTATGAGATATACTATCTAATTAGTGGACAGCGCCGTTATTTTATCGAGAATGAGCTTTATGATGTGTATCCGGGCGATATGATCCTGATTCCCGGGATGAAAATCCACAAGGTCTGGAACACCCCCAGTGTAAGTCACCACGATTATCACGAACGTTTTCTGCTTACTCCGAAAAGGGAAGACATTCCGGATATTTTCCTTCCGTGCTTTGACACACACTTTTACCATCTTCCGCAAGACGCAAAGGAAACGATTCTCGAATGCTTTCATTCCCTGCAGGCAGATTCCAAGAATCATGATGCTTATACTACCTATTATAATCATGCCAACTTGGTCAAGATCCTCTGCACGCTTGCAAGACTTCCTGCATCTGCGAAGCACACAAAGCAACTTTCCAAAAACGACCTGATCATGCAGGATGCTGCACTTTATATCAAGAATAATTGTTCTTCACAATTGAAACTAAATGAAATTGCCGAAAAGTACTATTTCAGCAAGGAGTATTTTTCAACCACGTTTAAAGAAGCCACCGGCTTTGGTTTTAATGAATACCTAAACCAGATGAGGATCTCCAAATCCATTGACCTCTTAAACGACACTTCCCTTTCCATTACGGAAATAAGTGACGCGTGCGGATTCAACGACAGCAATTACTTTGCTACCGTGTTCAAAAAAATAATGGGGGGTTCTCCAAAGCAATTTCGCCCCAGACACAATAGACAAGACTAAAGAAATCAGGAGGAAACAGACATGCAATTCGGAAACCAGAAGAAACGCAAAGCAATCACTTTCAGCTATGATGACGGTATCACACAGGATGTAAAATTAATTAACCTGTTAAATAAATACGGTCTGAAAGGTACCTTCAATCTCAATTCAGACCGGCTGGGATTTCCCGGTATCTATGAGCGAACAAACGACAATCGTATTACCCGCTATATCCTGCAGCCACAAGATGTGAAGTACGTATATGATGGACATGAAGTTGCCGTTCACACACTGACCCACCCGAATTTAACCACGTTAGATGAAGCAGAAGTCATTCGTCAAGTGGAACAGGACCGAGTACAGTTATCCGAGCTTGTGGGATATGAAGTCAGAGGAATGGCATATCCCTGCGGCGGAGTAAATAACAATGACGAAGTGGCGGAAATCATCAAGAATAACACAGGAGTTCGTTACTGCCGCACCATTACAAGCTCCGGCAATTTTGATATTCAGGACAATCTCTACCGCTTCAATCCGACTGTTTATCACATGGAAGGATTTGACCGATTAATGGAACTGGGCGAGAAATTCATCTCCTTGGAGACAGACAAACCCCAGATTTTCTATATCTGGGGGCATTCTTATGAACTAGACTACGAACTGGATTACTGGAGCAGACTGGAAGAATTTCTGGCATTGATCAGCAATAAAGACAATATTTTCTACGGCACCAACTCAGAAGTTCTGCTGTGACCTGCCAGTCCTTCTCCCCTAATCATGCCGCTCCTCGCTGTCAAACACCTCGCAGAACCGTCCGGAGAAGGAAGGCTCCTCACCCCCCGCATACAGATGGGAGATATCGCCGATGCCCGATGCCCGGAAGGCCGCGATTCCCTTCCGGCGCTCTTCGCTGTAGAGCGTAGTCACTGACGAGGGTGCCAGAAAGGTATGATGCCACAGGATCATGGGTGACACGTTCATCAGACGGCTCAAGAGCACGCAGGCCAATCCGAAATGGCAGAAAAATACGATGGTATCCTCGTTGGGCCGCTCCACCCGGTATGTATCCTGTTCCCGCACATATCCATGCTTCGCCAGAACCTGATCAAAGCCCCGGATGACCCACTGATACTCCTCCTTGACTCTTCCGGCTGCTAACGCCTCCTGGGTATACCACTGATCCCTCCGAAAAAAAACTTCTTCCTTGGTCCAGTCCGCCGGAAGCCAGTCCCATACGATTGCATTCCCGTCCCTGTCCGGGCGTTTGATTCCTGCTGAAAACTCCCTGAGCCAGGGGCATTCCTCCGCAGTACGATTCAGCTTCTTCAACGTCAGGGATGCCGTATCCTTGGCACGTCCCAGGGGGGACACATAGAAGTCCTTAATATTCATCTTCAAAAGGCGCTGCGACAGGAGCTCCGCCTCCCGCCAGCCCTTTTCGGTAAGACTGTCCCGCTCATAATCGGGATCTCCGTGTCTGATAATTAAAATACGCATGTTATCTTCTCCTTTGCAGCCGTCTTCTCCGTCTTCTGCGTCTCCTTCTTCTCCTTCGGACATCTCTGTCGCTGTTGTTTCGTTCCCAGAAGCGCAGTCCATCCAGCCACCCCAGGATCTCATATCGGTAGCGGCAGATAAGAAGACCTGCAGCCATCAACACCAAGATTACAAGGATCACAAGAAGGATCACCTTCCAACTGGCATGACTCTTCCCTTCCTCTCCCGGCACTTCCTCCTGGCCCATCCTGGCCTTCCCGCTATCGAAGGGATACTCTGTCACATCCTGCTTGGTCATAACAATGTCTGCTGCGCCTACCACACGGCCGGCATACCTATACTGAATGGTTCCGGCAGCGTTCTCCTTCTGTTCATCATAAACCACTTCCTGTGTGGCATCCGAGAAATCTACCCCCTTGGGAAGCACAACAGCCGCATCCTTGTCGATATCTGCGAAGGCTCCGCCCGGCAGATATTCCGCTTCCGCCACTGTTCCCTTAACGGCATCCGTAAGATTCTCTGAAATATTATAGGTATTGAAATTATCAAAGCAAAACTTCAAAAGCTTGAGGGAATCCTCATACTGACAGGTAGTCTTCTCCTTCATCGTCACACAGATCAGTGTCATGCCATCCTTCTCGGCATAAGTCACCAGCGTGTTCCCCGCCGCATCTGTATAGCCCGTTTTCCCGCCGATGCAGTATTCATAGTAATACTTCTCACCCTTAAACAACATCTTATGATGATTTCTCAGATATGTGATCTCATCCGGGTGCTTGTTGGTTGGCGGGATCTGATACTGCTTCGTTCCGGTGATCTTGCGGAAGGTCTCATTTTCGATCGCCTCCCTGGCGATCAGCGCCATATCATAGGCACTGGTATAATGCTTCTCGTCCGGCAGACCATGGGGATTGTTAAAATGCGTATCCGTACACCCCAGCGCCTCCGCCCGCTCATTCATCTGCTTTACAAAGTCCTCATAGGTGCCGCCCACATGCTCCGCAATGGCATAAGCGCACTCATTGGCGGAATTCAGCATAAGCGCATAGAGGCACTGCTCCATGGTCATGACCTCGTCCACATCGCGCCAGATACCGGAACCCTCCGTCTTGTGAACTGCGTTGTAGGAAAATGTTACCTGCTCGTCCATGCGGCTGCCCTCAATGGCCAGAAGAGCCGTCAGAATCTTGGTAATACTGGCCGGATACAACTGCCGATGCGAATTCTTCTCATATAGCACTGTGCCGGAAGCTGCATCCATGACAATGGCAGCCTCCCCCTGGATGGCCGGGCCCTGAGGCCAGAACTCCTGTGCATTCGAGGTATCTGTCTGTCCGGCTGCATCACCTGTCCCGGTTCCGTTTCCTCCGGTATCAGACGTAGCAAAAACCAGTCCTCCGCCCAAAAAAGAGCCACAGCAGACGACCAATAACAGGAGACAACATATTCGCTTCACAACACTATATATAGGGTAAAAAAATCGCTTTTTCGATTTCATAAGGGCCTCATATCTTTCCGAAACATTCGTAAAACGACAATTATGTATTAGGATTTCACTTTTTCTACGGGCATATACTGTAAAAACCTGCCTTTATCGTGTTCTTTGATTGTAGCATACCGACCGCCACGATTCAACAATTTTTATACTTCATCGGAACAATTTATGAATCAAACAAGGACATTATGTGATATACTATAACTTGAAATTTAGCAATCAGAAAGGAGCCTTATCATGCCCGGCTTTACCACCCATTACCTATTCGGCGTCAATACTTATAAGCGTTTAAGGAATGATGCCTTAAAAAAGATAATTTTCGGCCATCACGCTGCCTACAGCCTGGGTCAGCAGGGCCCGGATATTTTCTTCTACTACCTGCCCTCCTATGTTCTGCATAAGAACAACATCGGCTCTGTGGCGCACATTCAGGATACCGGGAAATTCCTTTCTTATCTTATAGAGAGCCGGAAGCTGTTCCCGGACAAGCGGGAGGAGGCCATCGCACAGGCCTACATTATGGGCTTTATCGGGCATTATCTTCTGGATCGCCGCTGTCATCCGTATATTTATTTCCGTTCTCATTTTCAGGGGAAAAGGCCGGATTACTACGGCTCTCATATGAACCTGGAGGTTGCAGTTGATGCGGAGCTTCTGGCTTATTACAAGGACATACAGCCCTCCGCCTTTCATCAGAGCGAAACAATTATGTTAACCAATATGGAGATTCGAATTATCGCAACCATCCTGTATTATGTATATTCCATGACCTACCCGGAGCTCAAGGTCACCTACGCAGATATGCGGCTGGCCATCCGTTCCATTCAGGCAGGGACACGGTTCCTTCACGACCCCCATGGGAAGAAAAAGATTATCACCCGCAAGATCGAGGCGCTTACCCTGGGCTACCCGGTTCTGTCGCCCATGATGTCCAGCGATACCCTGCGCTTTTACAGGGACCCGCTGAATCTCCTGCACCGTGAGTGGCATAATCCCTGGGATCAGAACCAGACCTCCTCAGAATCCTTCTTCGAACTGATGGATGAGACGCAGGAGGAATATGTGAAGCTTCTTCGAAGATTCCGCCGATTGTTCGCCACCAAGGCGCATTCTGAGGCGGAGCGGCTGCAGCTTCAGGCGCTTTTGCAGGTGCTGGGAAACCAGTCTTATCATTCGGGGCTTGTAGCGGACGGTGTGAGTTGATTGTCGTCTCGCCATCCTACACCCCATGCTCCAGCAGAAACTCCCGCCAGACGTCGATATGCTTCACCTTCAGATGCACCCCGTCATTGGAATACTCGCTGTTCAGCTTCCCCGTTCCCGGCTCATCCATAACCTCGTTGACATCCAGATAAAACACCCTCTTATTGTCCGCAAGCTTCTGAAGTTCCTGGTTCCTGGCATTGACTTCTCCATTGTTGATATACGTGCCCTCTGCATCCTTCCCGGCCGTCACATGCATAATGGACTGCACGAAAATAATTGCTCCCGGCTGCAGCTCCTCAAGCTTCGCCAGTACACGCTCGTACTGCTCCCGGTATCCTTCTGCTGTCTCGTTTCCAAGCTCATTAATGCCGAGCATGATATAGATCTTTCCATACTGCTTTGCTGAAAGTACGTCAGCAAGCTTCCTTCCGTCCATGGTACGTTCCCACACATCCCAGATGGTAAGGCCATTCTTTACAAAGAAATCCACCTCCGTCCAGCCCGCATATTCATAGAGTGTGGAAGTGCGGGAATCTCCGATAAAGAGCGCATCGCTAAGGTAGTCCATCTCCACCCGGTGGAACAGACCCTTTCCCTGCGATGGGTTATCTGAGGCGGCGCCCATTTGTGCATCTCCCACCCCGGTTTCATTCCCGGCTCCCTGTCCGGGATTCTCCGCCCTTCCCAGCAGCTCACGCAGCGCTTCATTGGCAATTCCGGCGCAGGCTACAGCCTTTCCCGCCTTGCTCCTCTGCATATAATTCTTCTCCGAAGCCAACATCTCCCGATGTGGGGCTGCGGTTACCCGGATAATAAGCATTCCGGCCCGATACACAAGCCCGCTAACCACGATCATCATCAAGAAAGCATACTTTTTCCACCACTTCATCACGATTCCTCCATCCCGTCAAAACCGGAAGTATAAAAACGGATTGCTTGCTGCCGTATGGATACGATACACGCAGACCCAGAACAATATCAGTAGCACTGCCTTCAGCCAAAGCTTCTCCCTGTATTTTCGAAAAACATTCTCCACCAGACAGGTGGAACACACCATGGCAACAACAAAAAATATTCCATACCGCATAACTGCACGCATTGTGACTGAGGGATTGCTGTTCCATCCCGGTGTCCAGACAAACATCCTGCTTAAGTAAATTCCGATATCCGACAGCTTCTCCACGGAGAAAACCACCCATCCGGTCACCACCACCAGCATCGTGTACACCCAGCCCAGTATGGAATGCTTCTCCCAGAACCTGCCCAGGAAAAACTTCTCAAGCACCAGAAAAATAAAATAGTAGATTCCCCATAACAGGAAATTCCAGCCGGCGCCATGCCACATTCCGGTGAATGTCCAGACCACAAGCAGATTAAAAACAGTTCTGCCTGTCCCCTTCCGGTTTCCGCCCAGAGGAATGTACAGATATTCCCGAAACCAGGTGCTTAGAGTGATGTGCCAGCGCCTCCAGAAGTCCGTGACGCTGACTGCCATATAAGGCTGCCGGAAATTTCTCGGAAGCTGAAAGCCAAGGATGGTTCCCAACCCCATCGCCATCAGGGAATAACCATTGAAGTCAAAATACAGCTGTAAAGAATATGCCAGCGCACCAAGCCAGGCCATCGGCATAGAGATGCTCTCAATCCCCACCACCTGTATCTCGTGCCACAGATTTCCAAGGATATTGGCAATGAGCATTTTGTAGGACAGACCCAGCACAAATATCATCAGTCCGTTCTCCAGATGCTCCATGGTGATCCTGCGTTTCTTCAACTGCCGCCTCACATCACCATACAGAACGATCGGTCCGGCAATTAGTTGCGGAAACATGCTCAGATAAGTCCCCAGATTGATAAAACTGTCCGTGTACTCCTCCGGACGCCGATACACATCAATGGCGTAGGCTGCAATTTGGAACGTATAAAAACTGATTCCCAGAGGCAGCGAGATCCTGCTTTCCGGAAACAGAAAATTAACATATTTAAAGAAGAACAACGTGGCGAGATCATAGACAAGCATGACAGCAAGAAGCCTGCGCCGAACCTTGTCCGTTCTGCCCTGCATCCGCCGAGTCAGAAAATAATGCAGCGTCAGCGAAAGCATCAGCAGGAAAAACCAGACCTTTTCCCCGCTAAAATAAAACCAGAGACTGCCAAGAAACAGCACCAGGTTTCTGAACTTCGCCGGTACCAGATAATAGATCACCAGAAAAACTGGCAAAAAAATAAATATAAATTCCTCACTGCAAAACAACATCGCCAAAAATAACCTTTCCACTGAAC
>CAKSAI010000155.1 GCA_934434905.1 uncultured Lachnospiraceae bacterium
CGCTGGAAGCCATGAAGGCTGCCAGTCGTATTGCGGAAGAAAATGGTATATCTGACATGACGCTGGAAGAAATCAATGCGAAGATTGCCAAAGTAAGGGAGAAGATAGACATTATTCTCGCTGAGTCAGAGGAGTAATGGTATGATTTTTGAAAGGGGTCGCGAATTAATTCGCAGCCTCTTTCATTTCCCTCACATACGCTGCAACATATGGTGCTGCCTCCCGTCCGTGCTCTGCGATGCGGTTGACAATGGCAGAACCAACAATGACACCATCGGCGTATTGAGCCATTTCCCTGGCATGGGCGGGTGTTGAGATGCCGAAGCCGACGGCGCAGGGAATCTGAGGATTGGCCTTGCGCACCAGCTCCACCATCTTGGAGATGTCAGTGGTGATCTCGCCCCGCATTCCGGTGACACCCAGGGATGAGACGCAGTAGACGAAGCCTTCTGCCTCCTTGGCGATCATGGAGATCCGATCGTGGGAAGTGGGGGCGATCAGGCTTATGAAGTCCAGACCGTATTTACGGCAGGTTGGAGCAAACTCTTCCTTTTCCTCAAAGGGGACGTCAGGAAGGATCAGCCCGTCCATGCCGATGTCGGCAGCGGTTTTTACAAAGCGTTCGATGCCGTAGGAGAAGACCACGTTGGCATAAGTCATGAAGACCATGGGGGTGTCGATCTCACGGCGCAGTTCTTTTACCATATCAAAGATCTTGTCGGTGGTGACACCTCCTGCAAGCGCCCGGACGTTGGCACCCTGAATGACGGGGCCCTCCGCTGTGGGGTCAGAGAAGGGAATCCCAAGCTCAATCAGGTCGGCACCATTTTCAGCCATGGCCCGGACGATTTCGGCGGTGGTGGCAAGATCCGGGTCTCCGCAGGTGACAAAGGCGATGAAGGCCTTTCCGTTCGTAAATGCTTTCTGTATGTTACTCATAAGTGTTGACTCCTTTCATTATTCATACCCATTTCTGAAAATTCCGGGCACGATGCAGATTTGCTACTCATGGATATCCTGCCCGCGGTAGCGTGCAATGGCTGCACAGTCCTTGTCGCCGCGGCCGGAAATATTAATGACGATGATCTGTGACGGATCCATGGAGGGTGCCAGCTTCCTGGCATATGCCACGGCATGGGCCGATTCAATGGCCGGAATGATGCCTTCGGTACGACTTAGATATTCAAAGGCTTCCACGGCCTCATCGTCGGTGATAGCCACATATTCTGCACGCCCGGTGTCGTGAAGGTACGCGTGTTCCGGCCCGATGCCGGGGTAATCCAGCCCGGCAGAGATGGAATATACCGGGGCGATCTGCCCGTATTCGTCCTGGCAGAAGTAGGATTTCATTCCGTGGAAGATGCCAAGCTTTCCGGTGGAGATGGTGGCGGCTGTCTCGAAGGTGTCAATGCCCCGCCCGGCTGCCTCGCAGCCGATCAGGCGCACGGAAGGGTCACCGATGAAGTGGTAGAAGGCTCCCATGGCATTGCTGCCGCCGCCCACGCAGGCGATGACAGCGTCCGGCAGCCGTCCTTCCTTCTCCATAAGCTGGGCCTTGATCTCCTTGGAGATCACCGACTGAAAATCCCGGACGATGGTGGGGAAGGGGTGCGGCCCCATGACGGAGCCGAGACAGTAGTGGGTGTCGTCAATACGATTGGTCCATTCACGCATGGCCTCGGAGACGGCATCCTTCAGTGTGCCGGTTCCGGTGGAGACCGGAACGACCTCCGCACCCAGAAGCCGCATGCGGTAGACGTTTAAGGCCTGACGTATGGTATCCTCCTCGCCCATAAATACCACACACTCCATGCCGAGAAGTGCAGCGGCAGTGGCGGTGGCAACACCGTGCTGGCCAGCCCCGGTCTCGGCGATGAGCCGTGTCTTTCCCATCTTTTTTGCCAGGAGGGCCTGCCCCAGCACATTGTTGATCTTGTGGGAGCCGGTGTGGTTTAGATCCTCGCGCTTTAAGTAGATTTTGGCGCCGCCCAGATCCGTTGTCATTTTCTCTGCAAAATACAGACGGCTTGGCCGGCCGGCATACTCGTTGAAGAGCGTGGTCAGTTCACGGTTGAACTCAGGATCATTCTTGTAATGATTGTAGGCTGTTTCCAGCTCGATTACGGCGTTCATCAGTGTTTCCGGTATGTATTGTCCCCCGTGGGTGCCGAATCTTCCTTTTGATTCTGTCATTTGTTTCCTCCATTCTGCTGATCAACAATCTGTGTCAGCGCTTTCATTTTATGATAATCTTTATAACCATCTGTCTCTACGCCGGAGCTTACGTCCACCGCAAAGGGATGAAATCGTATTATGGCTTCGGCGATATTGTTACAGTCCAGTCCCCCGGCCAGAAAGTAAGGCCGTTCTATCTTCGCAATCAGTGACCAGTCGAAGGTCTGTCCGGTTCCGCCTCCTCCGTTATCCAAGAGTATGTAGTCTGCTTCGGAAGCAAGCGCCCGCATGAGCGCTTGACGGGAGTCTATGTGGAAGGCCTGGATGATCGGCTTGTCTGTGACATTCCGCAGGGCGGACAGATAGGCATTGTCCTCATTCCCGTGAAGCTGGATCACATCGATGGTTCCGGCTTCGGTGAGTGCCCGGATGGAGCAAAGAGGCTCATTGACGAAGACACCGACTGCCTGAATGTCGTTTGCAAGCTGTGCTTTTAGGCGATGTGCCATTGCAGGGGCGACATAACGGCGGCTTCCCGGTGCAAATACGAAGCCGATATAGTCAGGCTTTAATTCGTTGGCATAGGCAATGTCCGAGGCTCTGGACAGGCCGCAGATCTTGAGCCTGGTGTTCTTGTATGTAGCTGTTTCCTTCGAGATATCCATGTGTGATCACTTCCTTTCAAGTTCCTGTCATTGTCCGGCTGTTCGCAGGCTGTCCAGCATGGCTTTCTTGTCAGCCGTCCGCATAAGCGTCTCTCCGATCAGCACCGCATTGACCCCTTGCTTCTTTAAGGCCGCTACATCGGCGGCACTTTTAATCCCACTCTCAGCCACAAACAGTACCGATGGCGGAACCAGCCCGCGCAGTCTTCCGGTGTTGGTGATGTCCACGGTAAAGTCAGAGAGGTTTCGGTTATTGACGCCGATGATCCGTGCGCCTGCGGATAAAGCAGAGGCGATCTCCGCCTCATCATGGGCTTCCACCAGTGCGGAGATCCCCAGAGAATCGCAGATAGCGATATATTCTCGTAGCTGTTCTGTCGTAAGCAGTGAGCAGATCAGAAGTACAGCGGAAGCGCCCAGCAGCTTTGCCTCATAGATCATATATTCATCCACCACGAAGTCCTTGCGCAGACAGGGGATGGAGACGGAAGCCGCGATTTCCTTAAGGTACTGATCGTTTCCCAGAAACCAGTGAGGCTCTGTGAGCACCGAGATGCAGGCTGCTCCGGCCGCCTCATAGTCTCTGGCAATGGCAAGATAAGGGAAATCCGGTGCGATCACTCCCTTGGAGGGGGAAGCCTTCTTGCATTCGCAGATAAAAGACAGCTCATCATCGGCCAATGCCTGTTCAAATGGAAACCCCGTATCACAGTCCATGGAAAGAGCCTTTGCCCGAATTTCCGCGAGGGGAACGGCCTTTTGTGCTTCGGCTAACCGGTTTGTTGTATATGCAGCAATTTCATTTAATATTGTCATTCGAAAACCTCCTATCGTAACAGGAATGGGCGTGGGCTGAACTGTGTTACCACTTATCGGTTCGAAACCGCTATAAGCTCTTCCAGCGTCTTGGCTGCCGCTCCGCAGTCGATCTGTGCCGCGGCAAGCCGGATCCCTTCCGCTATCGTGGCAGCTTTCCCGGCGATATACAGTGCAGCGCCTGCATTCATCAGCACGGCGTCCCGTCTCGGCCCCTGTTCGCCTGCAAGGATCGCCCGCGTGATAGCGGCATTTTCGGCAGGAGAGCCGCCAATAAGGTCGCTCTTATTGCATCTTACCAATCCGAAGTCCTCCGGCTTTATCACGTAGCTGAGATATGTACCATCCTTAAATTCGCAGATTGTAGTAGGAGCACTCATGGAGATCTCATCCAGCTTATCCTGCCCGTAGACCACCATGCCCTTCTTCACACCCAGGCTTGTGAGTACGCGTGCCAGAGGCTCCACCAGGGATTCATCGTAGACACCCAGAAGCTGCATGTCTGGGGAGGCCGGGTTCGTCAAGGGTCCAAGAATGTTGAATACGGTGCGGATGCCAAGCTCCTTTCGGATAGAGCCTACGTATTTCATGGAGGTGTGGTACTTCTGGGCGAAGAAGAAGCACATACCCGCCGTATCCAGAAGCTCGCTGCATTTCTTCGGTGTCTGATCGATGTTGACGCCCAGTGCCTCCAGACAATCGGCGGTACCGCAACTGGATGAGGCGGCACGATTTCCATGCTTTGCTACCTTCACGCCTGCAGAGGCAGCTACCAGAGCAGCAGTGGTGGAGATGTTGAAGCTGTGGGCTCCGTCCCCTCCGGTTCCCACGATCTCCATAAGACCGTCCCGGTGCTCTGCCTTCACTGCATGCTCCCGCATAGCGGCAGCACAGCCGGAGATCTCATCAATGGTCTCAGCCTTGGTACTCTTCGTGGAAAGTGCCGCCAGAAATGCAGCGTTCTGCACCTGGGTAGTCTCGCCGCTCATGATCTCATTCATAACGGCATAAGCCTCGTCATAGGTTAAGTCCTGTTTGTCTACAATCTTTACAATCGCTTCCTGAATCATTTTTTCTTTCGGTCACAACCACTATAGGGGAACAGTGACCTTTCCTCCTTCTTTATAATGATGGTAATTAATGTATAGTAACAATCGTATCTCCATATGGAAATTTATGATCCGGCAATCCTCAGAAAATTTCGGATCATCCGCGTTCCCTCCGGTGTCATGATCGATTCCGGGTGAAACTGAACGCCATAGATTGGGTATTTCCGGTGCATCACCGCCATGATCTCCCCGTCATCGGTGCGTGCGGTCACCGCCAGACAATCCGGCAGGGTGCTCTCTATGGCAGCCAGGGAATGGTAGCGGGCCACCGACGTATCCTTCGGACAGCCTAAAAACAGTGGGCAATCCGTATCCAGTTGTACTTTGGATTGCTTTCCGTGCATGAGCCTTGCCGCATAGGATACCGTTGCCCCGAAGGCGGTACAGATGGCCTGGTGGCCAAGGCACACACCCAGAATGGGAAAATCAGAACTAAGCTCTCGTACCACATCCATGCAGATCCCTGCATCCTCCGGTCTGCCGGGGCCGGGGGAGAGGATGATGGCCTCCGGAGACATGGCCGCCACCTCAGAAACAGTCAGAGCGTCGTTTCGGATCACCCGGATGTCCGGGTTGATGGAGCCCACCAGCTGATACAGGTTGTAAGAAAAACTGTCATAATTGTCAATCAGAAGTATCATAATGCCTCCCTTTCTGCCATTTGTAAGGCGTTTACTACGGCGGCAGCCTTGTTTAAACACTCCTGGTATTCCTTCTCCGGTACGGAGTCGGCTACGATCCCGGCACCGCTGCGGATGAATACCTTGTTGTTTTTCTTGTAGGCAATGCGGATGGCGATACAGGTGTCCAGATTCCCGGTGAAATCCAGGTACCCGATGGCTCCGCCGTAAATGCCGCGCTTGTTGTTTTCCAGGTCGTTGATAAGCTGGCAGGCCCGGATCTTTGGTGCGCCGGAGAGGGTGCCGGCAGGCAGGATGGCATCAATGGCATCCAACGCGGTCTTTCCATCCATCAACTCTCCGCGTACCGTGGAGCCAATGTGCATGACGTGGGAAAAACGCTCGATGCAGTGGAGCTTTTCCACGGTGACGCTTCCGAATCGGCTGATTTTGCCGATGTCATTGCGGCCAAGATCCACCAGCATATTGTGCTCGGCAAGCTCCTTCTCATCGGCCAGAAGCTCCCGCTCCAGTGCCAGATCTTCTTCCGTTGTCTTCCCTCTGGGGCGGGTGCCTGCCAGGGGAAATGTGTGAAGGACTCCGTCGTGAAGCCGCACCAGCGTCTCCGGGGAAGCACCGGCCACCTCCATGTCGGAGCCGGAGAAGTAGAACATGTAAGGCGATGGGTTTAAGGTGCGAAGTACCCGGTAAGTGCCAAGTAAAGAACCTTCATAATCGGCTTCCAGTCGATTGGAGAGCACGATCTGGAAAATATCCCCTTCTTTGATATGCTGCTTTGCACGTTCTACCATGGAGCAGTAATCTTCCTTGGAAAACAACGGCTTAAGCTCGGAGGTGAGCCTGCCGGGCTGCCGGGGCTTAGGCGTACCGTTTGTTATAAGCTCCGCCATCCGCTTAAGCTCCAGCTTCGCGCGGTTGTATTCCGTCTCACAGTCCGTCAGCGAGATGTTGACGATAAGGATGATCTTCTGGCGGAAATTGTCAAAGGCGATCACCTTGTCAAACAGCATCAGATCCACATCCTGAAAGCCTTCGGAATCTTCGGCATCCAGACGTAGGGAGGGCTCTGCGTATTTCAGATAGTCGTAGGAGAAGTATCCTACCAGCCCGCCGGTGAAGGAGGGAAGCTCCGGGAACCGGACGCTTTTGTTGTCCTCGATGATCTGCCGGATATATGCTCCGGGCGTGTTCGTCTCGAAGGAGAGGGAGCCGACCTTCATATGACCGTTCTGGCAGGTGATGGAAAGCTTCGGCTCATAGCCCAGGAAGGTGTAGCGTCCCCACTGCTCATTGCCGGAGACGGATTCCAGCATGTAGCAGTGGCCGGAAATGCTTTGCAGAATCCGCAGTACCTCCATGGGGGTTCGGATATCCGACAGGATCTCCATGGTGACAGGGGCCGTCTTGTAGTGGCCTGTGTCTGCGATGGATTGGATGGTTTCATAATCAGGATAGAACATGGCAAACCTCTCTTTCTGTTTTACTTTTGTGGGTGACAGTTCAGCCGCGCCATTCACATGCGCAAAAAAAAGTCCTTGACAGAATCATACCAATTCTGTCAAGGACGAATAAACACTATCCGCGGTGCCACCTTGATTCACGGACCAGCCGTGCGCTTAGCAGGATACCAACATATCCCCGGCAACTGACGTATGCCAACACGTTGCAGAATACTCAGGATAAATCCCTTTGACTGCACCCTCAGCGGTCCATTTGATGACTTGTTTTTCACCTGACTCTCAGCAACACAGGCTCTCTGTAGAAGCATCATCACCGTTATCTCCGCTTCAACGGTTTGATTTTTATTTTTCGTCATAATACCACTAGAAAAAAGCCATGTCAAGAAAAAAATGAATTTTTTGAAAAATTTTTATGCTCCCTTTTTATGAAAGAAAGTTAGAATTTTGAAAAGAATATCAGAAAAATATTGAGAAAGACAAGAAGTTTTGATATGATAACAGAAAAGACTAGCATACATGCAAAC
>CAKSAI010000156.1 GCA_934434905.1 uncultured Lachnospiraceae bacterium
GCACCGGCAGGTCCTACCTACATGGAGGACTTGAACGAGGCGGGCGGCGTCTATGCAGTTATGAATGAACTGAACAAGAAGGGACTACTGTATACAGACCTGATCACTGCTACCGGCAAGACTGTGGCGGAGAACATCGCGGGCTGTACCAATAGGAATCCAGAGGTGATACGTCCCATTGAGAATCCCTACAGTCAGACTGGAGGTATCGCCGTACTGAAGGGCAATCTGGCACCGGATTCCGGCGTTGTGAAGCGTTCGGCTGTGGTTCCGGAGATGATGGTACACTCAGGGCCTGCCAGAGTCTTTGACTGTGAGGAAGATGCCATCGATGCCATCAAGGGCGGCAGGATCGTGGCCGGAGATGTGGTGGTTATCCGTTACGAGGGACCAAAGGGCGGTCCGGGTATGCGTGAGATGCTGAATCCGACCTCCGCTATCGCAGGCATGGGGCTTGGTTCTTCCGTAGCGCTTATCACAGACGGACGTTTCTCAGGAGCCAGCCGCGGTGCATCCATCGGGCATGTCTCGCCGGAAGCAGCAGTTGGCGGACCCATCGCATTGGTGGAGGAAGGCGACATCATTAAGATCAATATCCCGGAAAATACACTGAATGTGGATGTTTCCGAGGAAGAACTGGAAAGAAGAAGGGCGAAATGGCAGCCCAGAGAGCCGAAGATCACCACCGGATATCTGGCTCGGTATGCCTCCCTTGTCACTTCCGGTAATACCGGCGCTATCCTGCGAAATAACTAGAGGAAACAGCAAAGGAGAGTTTTATCATGCAGCTTACAGGGGCAGAGATCGTAATCGAATGCTTGAAGGAGCAGGGCGTGGATACTGTCTTTGGGTATCCGGGCGGGTCGATCTTAAATGTATATGATGAGCTATATAAACATAGCAATGAAATAAAGCATGTGCTGACATCCCACGAGCAGGGAGCAGCTCATGCGGCGGATGGTTATGCGCGTTCCACCGGAAAAGTGGGCGTGTGCTTTGCCACGTCCGGGCCGGGGGCAACGAACCTGGTGACAGGTATCGCAACAGCCTACATGGACTCCGTTCCGATGGTGGCTATCACCTGCAACGTGGGTGTCAACCTTCTGGGAAAGGACAGCTTCCAGGAAATTGATATCGCAGGTATCACAACCCCCATTACAAAGCATAACTTTATTGTGAAGGATGTGACGAAGCTGGCCGATACCATCCGACGCGCCTTCGCCATCGCCAGGAGGGGCAGACCCGGTCCGGTATTGGTGGATATTCCCAAGGATATCACCGCCAATCGGACGGAGTATATGCCTGTGCCGTTGGAAGAGCAGCCACGCCGTACCGATACCATTACCGAAGAGGCGCTGGATACTGCAGTACATATGATCGAGAAGGCTAAGAAGCCCTATATATTCGTGGGCGGCGGCGCAGTGATCTCCGGGGCCAGTAAGGAGCTTCTGGAGTTCGCGGAGAAGGTTCAGGCTCCAGTCTGTGATACCCTGATGGGAAAGGGAGCCTTCGACGGAAACCACCCGTGGTACACCGGTATGCTGGGTATGCACGGTACCAAGACCTCCAACCTAGGGGTCAGTGAGTGTGATCTGCTCATTGCCGTCGGAACCAGATTCAGTGACCGTGTGACCGGAAATGCCCGGAAATTCGCGGCCAAGGCCAAGATCCTTCAGCTTGACATCGATCCTGCGGAGGTTAACAAGAATATTGTGGTGTCCGCCAGTGTTATCGGCGATGTGAAGGAGATCTTAAGCCGCCTGAATACGCGGATCCGTCCCCAGCAGCATGCAGGGTGGCTGGATCATATCCTGGAATATAAGGAAAAATATCCGCTGACCTATCACAGAGAGGGCTTAAGCGGACCTGCCATCATTGAAGAGATCTATCACGCGACCAACGGAGAAGCCCTGATGGTTACAGAAGTGGGGCAGCACCAGATGTGGGCAGCTCAATATTATAAATATAAGGAGCCGCGTTCCTTTATCACATCCGGGGGTCTGGGAACGATGGGTTATGGACTGGGCGCAGCCATTGGAGCCCAGATAGCCAATCCGGATCGCCAGGTAGTAAATATTGCCGGGGACGGATGCTTTCGCATGAATATGAATGAGATTGCGACTGCGGTGCGCCAGAAGCTGCCGTTGATTGAGGTGGTGGTGAATAACCACGTGCTGGGTATGGTGCGGCAATGGCAGACGCTGTTCTATCAGAAGCATTATTCCGCCACGGTTCTTGATGATGGTGTGGATTTTGTTAAGCTGGCTGAGGCCATGGGGGCTGTCGGTTATCGGGTGACCAGCCGGGAGGAATTCCGGGAGATCTTTGCCAGGGCGCTTGCCAGTGATATGCCGGTGCTCATCGACTGTATCGTTGACAGTGATGACAAGGTATGGCCCATGGTTGCGCCGGGCGCGGCCATAAGTGAAGTATTCGATGAGGCGGATATGCGATAAGATCAAAGCGCCGGATCAAATATAGAAATATTTTTTAGGAGGAAAGAAATGAGTAGAGTTTACAATTTTTCAGCAGGACCGGCAGTATTGCCTGAGGAGGTTCTGAAGGAAGCAGCAGATGAGATGATGGATTACCGGGGATGCGGGATGTCCGTGATGGAGATGAGTCACCGATCTAAGGCCTTTGAGACGATTATAAACGAGGCAGAGGCAGATCTCAGGGAGCTGATGCAGATCCCGGATAACTATAAGGTACTGTTTTTACAGGGCGGAGCGTCCCAGCAGTTTGCGGCCATCCCCATGAATCTGATGAAGAACAAGGTGGCGGATTACATCGTTACCGGACAGTGGGCCAAGAAGGCATACCAGGAGGCGCAGATCTACGGAAAGGCCAACAAGATCGCATCCTCCGAGGATAAGACCTTTTCCTATATCCCGGACTGCTCCGACCTTCCCGTATCCGAGGACGCAGATTATGTTTATATCTGTGAAAATAATACGATCTACGGAACCAAGTTCAAGACACTGCCAAATACCAAAGGTAAGCCGTTGGTGGCCGACGTTTCCTCCTGCTTCTTATCAGAGCCTGTGGATGTGACAAAGTATGGCCTGATCTATGGCGGAGTTCAGAAGAATGTCGGACCGGCCGGCGTAGTTATCGTCATTATCCGGGAGGATCTGATTACAGAGGATGTGCTGCCGGGAACGCCAACCATGCTGAAGTATAAGACCCATGCGGATGCAGGTTCTTTGTACAACACACCGCCAGCCTATGGCATCTATATCTGCGGTAAGGTCTTCAAGTGGTTAAAGAAGATGGGCGGACTGTCTGTCATGAAGGAACGCAACGAAGAGAAAGCCAAGATCCTCTACGATTTCCTGGATCAGAGCGAGATGTTTAAGGGAACCGTGAGGAAGGAAGACCGTTCTCTGATGAATGTTCCCTTCGTCACAGGAAGCGATGAGCTGGATGCCAAGTTCGTGAAGGAAGCGAAGGCAGCCGGGCTTGAGAACTTAAAGGGCCACCGTAGTGTGGGCGGTATGCGCGCCAGCATTTACAATGCTATGCCCAAGGAAGGCGTGGAAGCTCTGGTAGCGTTCATGAAGAAGTTTGAGGAGGAAAACAAATAATGTTTCAGTATTATTGCTTAAATCCGATTTCTAATGTCGGGTTGAAACTGTTTGATGATGAATATACGAAGACAGAGAATATGGAGGAGGCCCAGGCTGTGCTGGTGCGTAGCGCCGCTATGCACGAGCTTGATTTCTCCGAGAAGCTCTGTGCCATTGCCAGAGCCGGAGCAGGTGTCAACAATATTCCTCTTGACCGCTGTGCGGAAGAGGGAATCGTGGTGTTCAACACACCGGGGGCCAACGCCAACGGCGTGAAGGAGCTGGTGCTGGCAGGTATGCTTCTGGCATCCCGCGATATCGTAGGCGGAATCCAGTGGGTACAGTCCCAGAGCGACAATGCGGATATTGCCAAGGCTGCTGAGAAGCAGAAGAAAGCTTATGCCGGCTGTGAGGTTGCAGGAAAGAAGCTTGGTATCATCGGCCTGGGTGCCATTGGTGTCAAGGTAGCTAACGCTGCTACGCATCTTGGCATGGAGGTGTACGGCTACGATCCCTATATCTCTGTGAAGGCTGCCTGGGAGCTGTCAAGAACCATTAAGCATGCGGCCTCTCTGGAAGAGATCTACCAGAACTGCGATTATATCACGATCCACGTGCCGCTGATGGACAGCACCAAGAAGATGATCAATGCGGAAGCCTTCACCCAGATGAAGGACGGCGTGGTGGTACTGAACTTCGCCAGAGATCTGCTGGTGGATGAGGAGGCCATGCTTTCCGCGCTTGCTTCCGGGAAAGTGAAGCGTTACGTGACAGACTTCCCCAATCCTACCGTAGCAGGCAAGGATCATGTGATCGTCATTCCGCATCTGGGAGCTTCCACAGAGGAGTCCGAGGATAACTGTGCCAGGATGGCAGTGGAAGAAGTGATGGATTATCTGGAAAACGGTAATATCAAGAATTCCGTCAATTATCCGAACTGCGACATGGGTGAGTGCAAGGCTCCGGCGCGTGTGGCTGTGCTGCATAAAAACATCGCAGGTATGATCAGTAAATATGCGACAGTGATGGGCGACGCCAACATCAATATTTCTGATATGACCAACAAGAGCCGCGGAGATTATGCATACTCACTGATGGATCTGGATGCTCCGGTGACCCCGGAGGTTGTGGAGGCATTAAAGTCCATCGAGGGCGTACTTAAAGTGAGGGTGATAAAGTAAATGGCAGATATAAAACCATTTGTATGTATCCGTCCAAAGGAAGGCAAGGCCGCTGAAATTGCAGCCTTGCCTTATGACGTATACAGCAGAGAAGAAGCAAAGAGAGAAGTTGCTCGTGAGCCCATGTCATTTCTTCGGATCGATCGGCCGGAGACACAGTTCCCGGATGATGTGGATATTTACGATGAACGTGTATATCAGAAGGCGCACGATCTTCTGTGGGAGATGGTGGAGCAGGGAGATTTTGTGACGGAGCAGCAGGCCTGCTATTACATCTATGAGCTTACCATGAACGGGCGCGTTCAGGACGGGCTGGTAGCCTGTGCAGCCATCGATGATTATGTGAACGGTGTGATAAAGAAGCACGAGAATACCAGAGAAGAGAAGGAGCAGGACCGGATCCGCCATGTGGATGCCTGCAATGCCCAGACAGGGCCGATCTTCCTGGCTTACCGCGCTGACGGACAGATCAATGCGGTCATTGCGGAGACGAAGAAGACGGAGCCATTGTATGACTTCACTTCCCCGGACGAAATCCGCCACCGGGTATTTTGTATCCGGGAATCGGAGAAAATCGATGTCATCCGGCAGCGTTTTTCGAATATGCAGCAGATTTATATTGCCGACGGTCATCACCGGGCGGCTTCCGCGGTGAAGGTTGGTCTTATGCGCCGGAAACAGCACCCGGACTATACCGGACAGGAGGAATTCAACTACTTTCTCTCTGTACTGTTTGCGGATGAGCAACTGATGATTATGGATTATAACCGGGTGGTGAAGGATCTGAACGGCTATACGCCGGAAGGGTTCGTTGAGAAGGTGGGAGAAATATTTGATGTAACGCCTATGGAGCCGAAGGAGACGGTGTCCGGCGAAAATTCGGAGCAGGCTGGCGTTCATGACAGAACGTGTAGAGTGGACGGTCAGGATCATCATCCGAAGCAGAAGGGGCAGTTCACCATGTTCCTTGCGGGACAGTGGTATCTGTGCCGGGTTCGCGCGAAGGATAAGAGCGACGATCCCGTGGAGGGACTGGACGTATCCATACTGCAGAAGCTGCTGCTTGGCCCGGTTCTTGGAATCGGCGATCCGAGAACGGACGCGCGCATCGACTTTGTGGGCGGAATCCGGGGACTTTCCGAGCTGGAGCACCGTGTAAGGACAGACTGTGCCGTTGCCTTTGCCATGTATCCGACTTCCATTCAGGAGTTGTTTGCTGTGGCGGACGCGGGGAAGCTGATGCCGCCGAAGTCCACCTGGTTTGAGCCGAAGCTTAGGAGTGGGCTATTTATTCATGAGATTTGACAATTATCGTGATGGACGCAACTGTTAAGAGAGAATAGAAGGGAGCAAGACCATGTATCTGGCAATAGGAACCGATGTAAAATCGGATATGGAAGCCATAAAAGAAGTGACGGATCAGGTGAAAAATGCAGATCCCGGTAAAGTAAAGGCATATTTTGAAGGCCTGTTGCCGGGAGTGGTGGATTTCGGGCTGAAGGTGCTGCTGGCCTTTGTCATCTACTTCGTGGGCGTGAAGATCATCAAGCAGCTACGTAAGCTCCTGCGGCGATTCCTGGATCGCTCCCATGTGGACGAGGGCGTGAAGCAGTTCCTGGATTCTCTGGCTAAGGCGGTGTTGTATTTCTGTCTTGTCATCATCATTTGCAGTTGGCTTGGAATTCCGACAACCTCAGTGGCGGCGCTTTTGGGCTCCATCGGTCTGGCAATCGGCCTTGCACTGCAGGGAAGCCTTTCCAACTTCGCAGGCGGAGTGCTGATCCTTCTGATCAAACCTTTTAAGGTAGGAGATTACATCATTGAGGATAATCATAAAAACGAAGGAACTGTGGCCGAGATCGAGCTTTTTTACACGCGGCTGCTGACACCGGACAACCGGATGGTGGTGATCCCCAATGGAACGCTGTCCAATTCCAGCCTCACCAATGTGACAAGGCAGGAGAAGCGCAGGGTGGATATTGCTGTTGGCGTGTCCTATGACGCGGACATCCGTAAGGTGAAGGAGATATTGACGGAGCTTCTTCTGGACGAGCCTAAGCGCCTGGCAGAGGAAGAGACCATTGTTTTCGTGGCAGAGCTGGCAGACAGCTGCGTGCAGATGGGATGCCGTCTCTGGGTGAAGACGGAGGATTACTGGCCGGTGAAATGGCGCCTGACAGAGGAAGTTAAGCTGAAGCTGGATGAGAATGGAATTGAGATTCCGTATAACCAGTTGGAGGTAACTGTTAAGCATACTTCGTAAGAGGTGATACTATTCATAGTTTGCCAATGAACAGCCGGGGAATCCTGCCGTAAGTACAGGTGCGACTTTCGCGAGCCGTACAGGGACTTTGTCTTACGGGAACTGAAAATAGCAGCAAAATTTCCGCATTCCAAGCGGAAATTCTAGACGGGTAGATGTTTGAGGAAAATAGGCATCAAGCCTATTTTCTGAGTTGCCCGCGGCTGCTATTTTCGGTTTCCGAAGACTTAGTCCCTGTTGGCGCAGCATCTGGAGCACTGGTACTTACTGCAGGATTCTCCGGCGTCTATTTCAAACTATGTAACAGTTCAGCCCACGCCCATTACTCTGTATAAG